>JACAFA010000292.1 GCA_013388525.1 Ignavibacteriaceae bacterium
AAAGCTTTGTCCTGAGCTTGTCGAAGGATCGTTAACACTTAGACGATAGATATAGACTCCGCTTGCAAATTTGCTTGCGTTAAAGTTTACTTCATACTTTCCTGTTACTTTCTGCTCATTAACAAGCGTTGCTACTTCCGAACCCAGTACGTCATAAATCTTCAGTGTAACTGTTCCATCTTTTGGTATCTGGTATTTGATTATTGTTGAAGGATTAAAGGGATTCGGGTAGTTTTGTTCAAGCTCATAAGTCTTAACTATCTTGTTTATAGTGAGTGTCCTTTCAACAAACCCTTGCTTTGATAGTACTGCTTCACCATTGTAGTCGTTAGTTAACGAGTAGTCAGGATTCAGATTGTCATCTATTACAAGACGCAACCGACAGATTCTGTTTCCTATCCCTTTAGTATTAACCTGATACGCAATACTTTCGTAAGGAATAATACTGCCTTCCGAAAAAGTTACATCATCGAAAGTGCCGAGCACTTCATTTGTCTGTTCATCCATCAACTCTACTCTGAAGTTGACTGATTTTCCTTCTGTCAAAGTCATCGCGGCAGATAATGAATCCGTTACGCCATATTGAACTGCATATGTAAAGAATGTATTTTCAGTAAGGTTAAATGGTTCACTTATTAAATATGTATTCAGAGCCTCACTGCCATTAACTACCGAAGTATCTGGCAATGCTACGAAGTTGATTTTTTCACCATCAACTGTAATTTCTCCTACAGAAAAATAGAGTGAGGTTGTGTCCTTAGTTATAACTCCTTCTCTATCAGTTATTGGTGGTTCTATCTGTTGAGGTGCAATCCAGTTAAACGCATTGGACAATAAAAAATAATATGGAGGGGCTGATGTCTTAAAGGACATCAATCGCATACTATTCAGGTTTGCATAGTTACCTACCTGAAGATACTTGCCGCTTGTTGTAGTCCCTGGAAAAACTCTATATTCATATCTCTTAATGCCATTATGAAAGAATGAATAAGTATATGTACCAGAAACTATATTCTCAGTTACAGAGTTTGAGCCAGGTATTGGCGTAGGCTGAACACCGGATGTTTGTGAATATTGAACCGGGGCTAATAAAGAAAAGAGAAATAACAGAACAGCAAGAAATGCTCTTATTAAAGTTAAATTAATCTGAGCAGCAGTAAGATTTAGTAACGAAGTACTCATATTGTCCTCCCTGTAATTATTGTTATTATTTATTTGATTACTTCAAATGCTACCTTCTTCCAATATAGATTATACCAGGACTATACCAGGGCAATAAATATTGATAGCCGACAGCAACAATTAAATCGCCCTTTTGTGCAACTGATAATAACCGGATGTCTGAAGCAAATAATTCTTCAAAATTTTTCCACGAATAACCGTTATAATGACCGATAAACGAATTATCTCCAGCGATAGTTAAGTCATTTATTCCATTGCCTCGTAATCTATATGGCAATCCGGGAAATTGTCCTGGAGTAAATGATAATCGTTTTCCATTACCATTTGTATTTGATGCTGCATTATAGACTCCTGATGTTGAACAAACAAAAATTCTTTTTTCATTCAGTGTGTAAACACTTGTCATCGCTCCTGAGATTGTATCCTGAAGTATCTTAAACTCATTTGAAGTTCCGTCATAAGCCATTTCAAAATTACCACCGGTTGAACGAAGTAGAAAAGTTCCGGGTCTATCTCTGTAGTATCCGCAAGCCCAAACTACACTGCCGTCAGGGCTGCCCCATACATCTAGCAAATCTACATCAGTTCCGCTTTCGATAATTTGCCAACTAGAACCATTATAAAAAACACAACTTCCAGCATTACCAACTCCATATATCGAGGAATTAGAATTCCCCCATATTTTTTCTATTGTACCATTTGGATCAGGTAAATTCAGTCTTGAGTATACAAGTTCAACTGTTGAGGAATTACCATCCCAATGAAATATGCTTCCACCAGCTAAATAAATATTATAAGGACTTAATACTATTATGCCACGAATTGAGGTAACGATTAAGTTAATATCATAAAAAAGTTTCTTTGGCTCCCAATTATTTCCATTCCATTTTGCGATACTATATGGTTGTGGATCCTCATTACCAAAAGAATCATTCAAATAAATTTCTCCAACAGCAAGGATATTATTTTCATCAATAATCGCCACATCAAATAAAGTACTGGGGTTGTAATCACCAAAAGAAAAATTTTGCCATGTGAAGTTGTGGCTAGTTGTGTCGATTGTTGCTGCGGTTATCTCATTACTCTTGATTGATTGATTGGTTGATTGACTGATTGCCTGAAATCTGTATGTCTGGTTTGGTAAGAGAGAATCGATGTAGAGTAATGAATCCTTAGTATTGAGATTTAAGATTTGAGATTTTGTATCACCAGTCGGGTTAGTTTGTTTTAGCGTTATGGTTGTTGGCAGTTGGAGGTTGGTGGTGGTTAATTCAATCCACGCTTCTGTACAGCTTACATCTTCAAGCTTAAGCGCTAATGATTTATTATCCGGAGGGTCTGTTGTGTCACAGGCTTTAAGTAACAGCCCGAGACTTATCACAAGCAAATAAACGATTATCTTTCTCATTCCCAACTCCTGAAAAAACTAACCCGCCTGTCGGAAGACAGGTATTTATTTAGTTATAATTTAAGCTTCGGAGTAGCTCTTTACTAATATATCAAATGTAAACATTTATTGTTGCTTAAGAC
>JACAFA010000128.1 GCA_013388525.1 Ignavibacteriaceae bacterium
ATTTTCATTCCGACAAAATTATCAGCGAATTGCTCTTCACTGTTTGCGAATCCTGTCCAGGTTTTTCCATCAACCAAAAGTTTTCCGTCTTTTGTTTTAGCTTTAAGAAGAACACAAGTAGCGTGACAAACTATTGCAACAACTTTTCCTGCTTCATAAAAATCTGAAACAAACTTGTGAAGTTTTTGATTATCGATGAAAGTGTACATCGGAGATTGACCGCCGGCTAAAAATAAAACATCATAATCTTCAATCTTAACTTGCGAAATGCTCTTTGTGTTCTCGAGTAGCTTTGAATGGTTTGGAGAACTCAGAAAACCTAAACTAATTAAATCGTGAGCAGAGTAACCGCGTTCGTGTCTTGGATCGCTGAAACCATCAAGCTCTAGTTTCCCTCCATCGGGGCTAACAATTTCAACTTCATATCCTTTTTCAGTGAACTCAAAATAAGGATGAGTTAACTCTGCAGCCCAAAATCCAATTGGCCAGCCGGTTTGCTTTGATACGGATGGATTTGCAGCAACGAGTAAGACTTTTTTTCTTTTTTCCGGAATTAATACATCAATGTTTGCGCTCATAATATTTCCTTTGATTTATAAATAATAAATTATTTGCACAAATCTATATTATATGGTATTTTTACGCAAGTACATACTAAAAAGTAATATACTATACAAATAGTAAGTAATGGAGATAATATGCCTGAATTTAATTTTAAAGGAAAAAAATATAACAATCCGGTAGAACTTTCACTTGATATTATTGGCGGTAAATGGAAAATGCCAATTATCTGGAGGCTAAAGGATGACTCAAGGAGATATGGCGAACTGAAGAGATCCTTATCAGGAGTAACTCATAAAATGCTTACACAACAACTTCGGGAACTGGAAGAAGCTGAAATCATAAGCAGAAAAGTATACTCTGAAATTCCACCCAAAGTAGAATATAGTTTAACATTACTTGGAAAATCAGTAATACCAGTAATTGATTTATTGAGAGAGTGGGGAGAAGAATACAGAAGTGTCTTTACAAAATAAAATATTTCTCTTTCAACTGAACTATTTCTTTCAGAGCATCGTCTATATGCTGAATATTATTTTTTCAATTCATTAGAATGATTATTTTTCCAACAAGATAATATTAAATTTAACCCGAACTTATAAAATGTCATCCTACAGAGAACAAAAAAAGTATCTTGAATCATTAAAGAAATACGAGAGAAGTTTTACTCGCCAGGAATATGATGAATATAAATTGTTCGTAAAAAGAGATAAAGATGATGATGAGTTTGATACTGTTTCAATGAAACGACTTAAAGAACTTCACGATAAATATCATAAACCAGTTGATACTTCAAAGTATGATAAATTCTTCAAAAAAAGTGATGATAATACCTTGGAGAATTGATCTCAACAAATTTCTTTTCATTGTGTACAACCCTAATTGTAGCTAATTTTGATTTTCTTTTATAAATGAGGAAATAATGAACTTAAAACTATTACATAGAATCTATGCAGCAGTAGTCTTTCTTTTTACTCTTGTGATTTATTGGATGACAGTCCAACCTTCGGTTTCCTTCTGGGATTGCGGAGAATTCATCGCTGCCAGCTATTCACTGCAAGTTCCGCATCCGCCGGGAGCTCCGTTCTTCCTTATACTTGGAAACATTTTTTCAAAAATACCGTTTTTTGATAATGTTGGTTTTAAGGTTAATCTTATTTCTGTTTTATCCAGTGCACTTACTGCTTTGTTCCTTTACCTTGTGGCAGTTAAGCTCATTAATATTTTTAAAGGAAAGAATCCTGAAAATTCCTTAGATGCAATAGTAACTTATACTGCAGCTGCAATTGGTGCACTGTCTTTATCTTTCAGTGATACTTTCTGGTTTAATGGTGTTGAAGCTGAAGTTTATGCATTTAGCACTCTTCTTGTTGCTGCAATCACTTATCTGATAATACGATGGTATGAAAGAGCTGACAATAAAGATGCAGAGAAGTATATTCTTGCCATCGCATACCTCGTTGGACTATCCATTGGTGTACATCTTATGAGCGTACTAACAATTGTTCCGGTTGTTATGATAATATTTTTTAGAAAATATCTGGAAGATGAGGGAGCTTTACTAAAAACAGGTTATATTTTATTAGTTCACGCAGGGATAGTCCTGGTATTAGCTCTTATTTGGTGGTCAGGAGAAACATCTTCTACTCCTCCTTCTCCGGATGATTATAAAGATTTCGATTCGAAGTTTAAGATTATGATTTTGGGCATCAGCGCAGTGATAATGGGTATTTACTGGAAAAAACTTTTTAACAAAAACTCTTTTTATCTGCCAATTATAATTGGAGGTGTTGCTCTCTTTGCAACATACCCCGGGGTTGTAAAATTTCTTCCGGCACTTATGACTGCAATAGGGAAGGAAAATATTATAGTTGAAGTTATACTATTTTTAGCAATCCTTTCAGCTCTTGGTTTTGCTGTTCATTACTCAATCAAAAACAGCAAGCCAACACTTCATATGATTCTTATGTCCTCAATTTTTATTTTGATAGGATTTACTACTTTCGCGATGGTAATCATTCGTGCAAATCAAAATCCTCCGATGAATGAGAATGAGCCAAATACTTTTCCGAAGCTGGAACAATATCTTAACAGAGAGCAGTATGGAGATTTTCCAACATTTAAAAGAAGATTTACAAGTGAATCTCATCAGCAGGGAGTTTATACCAATTATTCAAGTGACCTTGACTTCTTTTACAGATACCAGATGAATCATATGATGACCAGATACTGGTTATGGAATTACGCAGGTCGTGAAGGATGGACTCAGGATGATGGAGCTAATATCGCTCCGTTTAATTTTGTAGGAAATATTTTCGGGAAAATTTTCTCAGTCAACTTTGAAGGAAATACAAATTATTCTTTGTTTGGTATTCCGTTCCTTATAGGTCTCTTTGGAATTTACTACCATTTCAAGCGTGACTGGAAGATGGCTTCTATCTTTATGGTAATGTTCATTTTGATGGGATATCTTACTGCATTTTATCAGAACCAGCAGCAGCCGCAGCCAAGAGAAAGAGATTATTTTTATGTGGGTGCGTTTTTTGTCTTTTCAATTTGGATTGCTATTGGTGTTCGTGGTATCGTTGATCTGCTTCAGAAAGTAATCAAGAAAGAAACATACGGAACTGCTGCTGTTTTTGCTGTTCTTGTTTTTACTTTTATTCTTGTGCCGGTTAGAATGCTTCGGGCAAATTACTTTACTCACGATCGTTCAAGAAACTGGGTACCTTGGGATTATTCATATAATATCTTACAAAGTACAGGACCAAACGGTATATTATTTACAAACGGTGATAATGATACTTTCCCGCTCTGGTATCTTCAGGATGTAGAAGGTGTAAGAAGAGATGTTAAAATTGTAAACCTGAGCTTGTTGAATACAGATTGGTATGTAAGACAACTGAAGAACAACGATCCATACGGTGTTGGTACTGTGAAAATCAGAATTCCAGATTCAAGAATAAATCCGCAAGACTTAAGACCTGCCCAGTGGTCACCAACTGATATAACTATTTCGACACCCAAATTCACTAATTCAGAAGAGCGGCAGAATATTATTAACGAATATGCTATTAAAGATACTTCTGTAATTGCTGCCGGAAAGATGACCTGGAAGATGCCCAACACATTGACCTTCGGTGATATTAAAGCAGTTCGTGTACAGGATATTATGGTTAAAGAAATTGTAGAAGCCAATAACTGGGAAAGACCAATTTACTTTGCAGTTACCTGTTCTGATGACAGCAAAATCGGTTTGCAGGACTATCTGAAGATGGAAGGGATGACTTTCAGGCTTGTACCTGAGAAGCGAAAACCCGGCAGTGAATTTATAAATGAAGACGTAGTAAGATTACAGCTTGAAGAAAATAAAGTAGCAAGTAAAAGCTATAAGCCCGGTTTCAGGTTTACAGGTTTGAATGACCCGACTATCTTTTTTGATGATAACCATACTCGTATGGTTCAGAATTATCGGAATGCCTTTATGAGACTTGCAGTTTATTACAGAAGCATTGGAAACAACGAAAAACTTGTTGCTACATTAAATGATATGAACGAGAAACTTCCATACAAAATATTAGGTATGGATAACGGTCTGTTATTCGAAATAGCTAATCTTTACTATTTTGCCGGTGACAGAGAAAAATTTGCTGAAATTTCTGCTGATGTAGAGGCAAAAGCTTTAGCGGATCTTGAGAAAAATCCTGATGATGTTCAGTCTTATTATAATCCTTACAGATTGCTGATCGAAATTTACGAGAACACAGAGCAATACGATAAGCTGCTTGCTCTCTGGCAAAAACTTGAAAACATGTTTCCAAATGATCCGACGGTTAAATCAAATATTGAAAGATACAGGCAAATGACTCAGCCTAAAGATACATCGGGGAACTAATTTATGAATTTATCAAAGATTTGGTCCGGCAAATGCCGGACTTTTTTTTGTAAATTTTCGATATGAAAATTCTGATTATTGCTCTCTCCGGAATCGGTGATGCGTTGATGTTCACTCCTGCTTTAAAGCTGCTTGGAAAATATTTGCCCGGGGCAGAAATTGATGCATTGGTGATGTATAAAGGGGCAAAAGAAATTTACTCTTCTAACCCCAATCTGAATAAAGTAATCTACTTTAATTTTTTAGAAGAGGGTGCTTTTAAGTCGTTGAAATTTCTTATTCACTTAAGAAAAAAATATGACGCCTCAATAAATGTTTATCCTTCAAACAGAAAAGAATATAACTTAATCAGTTTTGTTATTGGAGCTAAAAAGAGAGCCGGTGTTGTGTATCTTAGAAAAAATACAAGCAATTTTGGTTTTCTGAATAATATCAGAGTGGTTGAAAATGACAATGTTCATAATGTTCAAACCAATATCAAATTGTGCGAAGCACTAATTGGTAAAAAGTTTAATGAAGAACCCGCCCTTGAATTTCCTATTCCGGAAAGTGAATATGTTTCGGCAAAAAAGTATTTAAATGAACTTGGAACTTCAGACAATGAACTTGTAATTGGCTTTCATCCGGGTTGTGCAACATTAAAGAATCATATTAAACGGAGATGGGAGCCTGAAAAATTTGCCGATCTTGGTAAAAAATTAATTCAAGATCACAATGCAAGAATATTACTTTTTGGCGGACCCGAAGAAGATGTGCTTAAAGAAAAAATCAGCGCTTTAATTAATTCTGACAAAGTTGATATTGTAAAAGCCGAGAGCCTGACGCTAAGCAGCGCGATTTTGAAGCGATGCAATGTTTTTGTGACTAATGATTCAAGCCAGATGCATATTGCGGCAGCGATGGGTTTAAAAGTTGTTGCGATAATCGGTCCAACAAATCAGAAATATATTTATCCATGGAAAACTGAGCACCAGATTGTCTCTCTTAACCTTGATTGCTCACCTTGTTTTTTCTATTCACCACGACCGCTCATTTGTAACCGAACAGATGTTAAATTCAAATGTATCAAAGAGTTGACGGTTGATATGGTTTATTCTTCAGTTACAAAATACCTGCAAACACAATCAGGTTTTTTGTCTTAATCTTTCTTTAGTTTTAATTTGAATCACACAATTCTTATTTCTTTGTGCAATGAAGAAGGAATATAACATTTTCATAGTTTCTGATGGAACCGGTCGTACAGCCGAGCAGGCACTCAATGCTGCGCTGGCTCAATTCGGTAATGTTAAAGTGAACCTCTTCAGAAGACCAAAGGTAAGGACAGAACAAAGGGTTATCAATGTGATTAAGGAAGCAAAAGACAGTAGTGGCTTCATCGTACATACACTGGTAACTGATAAGCTTCGCGAAGCCATGCTTCGTGGAGGAAGAAAAAATAATGTTGATACCATTGACTTAATGGGCAGCTTACTCGCAAGACTTTCCGAGGAATTTTCTATATCGCCGGCTGAAAAGCCGGGACTTTTCGAGCAGTTGAATAAAACCTATTTCAGAAGAATTGAATCAATGGAATTTGCTTTTCATCACGATGATGGTCAGCGTGTTAATGAACTGAAAAAAGCCGAGATAGTCTTGCTTGGTGTTTCGAGAACTTTCAAAACTCCGCTGAGTATTTACCTGGCGTTCAAGGGATGGTTTGTTGCGAATGTTCCGATTGTGATGGGACAGGAGCTCCCTCCAATAATTAATAAGCTGCTTGCTTCAAATATATTTTGTCTGGATACAAATGCCCGTGCCTTGGCTGAACTACGGCGTGCAAGGCAAAGCTATCTTGGTGGCGCTGTGGGAGATTATGATGATATCGATTATGTCAGGATGGAACTAATGCATGCAAGAAATATTTTTAGTAAGAATCCGGGTTGGGCAATTATAAATGTAACAAATAAACCCATAGAGGAAATTGCCTCGGAGATTTTAACTTTAAAAGGTGAAAGAGGAAAAGGGGATAGATTCCCCGGTTGAAAAAATAATCATTAACCGAAGTTACACAACAAAGCTGAATTCAGTCATTCCGGCTTGTCCGGAATCTAAAAGACTCACATGATCGAAAGATTCTGGACTCCCCGCTAATTGGCGTGTCGCCAGAATGACATTTTGCATAACTTCAATCATTAATATAATTACTTAAAGAACTTCAATATGAACTCAAAAAAAGTTGTGGAAGATTTTATAGCCCAGAAGAAAATTGCAGTTGTCGGTGTTTCCCGTAAAAAGACAAAATTCGGAAACGCTATTTACAAAGAGCTGAAACAAAAAGGTTATCTGGTTTTTCCGATCAATCCTAATATGCAAACTTTCGAAGGAAATATATGTTATCCTGATTTAAACTCTCTTCCTGAAAAAGTTGATGCTGTTGTTATTAATGTTCCTCCTGCACAGACAGAAAAGGTAGTGAGAGAAGCTAAAGAAGCCGGGATTAATAAAGTATGGTTACAGCAGGGATCCCAATCAGATGAAGCAGTAAAATTTTGTGAAGAAAACGGAATTGATTGTGTATCCAATGAATGTATATTAATGTTTGCACAACCTTCTGCTTTTATTCATCGTGCACACAAATGGGTGTGGGGAGTTTTAGGCAAACTGCCTGCTTAGCTGATCTATTGACAGCATAATGCAGATAGTGAAGTTTCAGGAAATAAAACACAAATGTCAAATAAATACTAATCTCAAACATCCAATTATCAAACTATCTGATTGGGATTTTGTATTTGAAAATTATTTGTTATTTGGTGCTTGTGATTTGTAATTTACTCGCAAATAATATTTCAACTAATTAAACCCCAATAAAAATTGTGCCTTCAGTTATTTTAAAGAAAGCTGCTGATAATTTCATTAAGAGGAAGCATCCCTGGATTTTTTCAGGTGCAATTGAAAAAGTTGAGGGAAATCCTTCAAACGGCGAGACTGTTCAAATATTCACATCGAACAAAATTCCCATTGGTCACGGAAGTTATTCGCCTTCATCTCAAATCAGAGTAAGAGTCTGGTCTTTTAATCCTGAAGAAAAAATTGATTCAGAATTTTTCAGGAGAAAAATATTTCTCGCAAATTCACTAAGAGAAAAAGTAATTGATTTTTCTAAAACAAATGCATATAGAATTATAAATGCAGAAAGCGATAACATTCCGGGATTGATTGTTGACCGTTATTCAAATTATCTCGTCTGCCAATTTCTTTCTGCAGGTGCTGAGTTTAATAAGAAAATAATAGTTGAAATTCTTGATGATGCATTTAATCCTTCGGGAATATTTGAACGTTCTGATGTTGAAGTAAGAACCAAAGAAAATCTTCAGCCAATGCAAGGTTTGTTAACAGGAACTGTTCCTGAAGATTTAGTAGAAGTGAAGGAAAATGGATTTAAGTTTTTTGCTGATGTAAAAGGTGGTCACAAAACAGGTTTCTATCTTGACCAGAGAGATAACCGTGCACTGCTTTCAGAATTTTCAAAAGGGAAGAATGTCCTGAATTGTTTTTCTTACACCGGAGGATTTTCAGTTTATGCGCTTGCTTCGGGTGCTAACAAAGTGACGCAGATAGATTCTTCTGAAGTTGCACTGGAAATTGCAAATAAAAATATTGGACTGAACGGATTAAACTTGTCTTCCGTTGAAAATATTAATGATGATGTGTTCACAGTGTTGAGAAAATTCCGCGATGAAAGAAGAACTTTTGATGTGATAATTTTAGATCCACCTAAGTTTGCCGAGTCTGCTTCACAAATCCAGAAAGCGAGCAGAGGATATAAGGATATTAATTTGCTTGCAATTAAACTGCTGAATCCGGGTGGAGTTTTATTTACATTTTCTTGTTCCGGTCACATCTCGCCAGAACTTTTTCAAAAAATTGTTGCAGATGCCGCACTTGATTCCGGAAGGGAAGCGAAAATTATAAAGCAGCTGACTCAATCTTCAGATCATCCGGTTTCGCTGAATTTTCCCGAAGGATTGTATTTAAAGGGGTTGATTTGTTTGATTGATTAATGGTGCAACGTGAATTACTTTAAAACCATCATCTTTTTTACCGACACAAATTTATCAGCACTTAACCTGTATACATACATCCCGCTTGCGATATTACTTCCGCTAAATTGTACTTCTTTGTAACCCGCTTCTTGTCCTTCGTTTACAAGAGTAGCTACTTCGCTTCCCAATATGTCATAAACTTTTAATGTTACTCTTGCATCATGAGGAAGCTGATACTGTATTGTTGTAGTCGGGTTAAACGGGTTAGGAAAATTTTGCTCAAGTTTAAATTCTTTTGGCCCTGTGTAGCTGAATATAAAACTCTTCATCATCATTAGTCCGTTTGCATCTGTTATCATAAATTCTATTGTGTCTTTGCGGTTTATTGGTGCATTTCTGTTTATGTCAAAAGTAAATGATACATCCTTCTCTGCCTTAGCATTTAATATATCAATAGTTTTCTCTGACTGATGAAATGTGATTACCTCTTCCTCTAAGCCTTCCCTTAGGGGAGGTTTGGCGGGGCTCTTTATTATTATTTCTGTTACCGGATTTTCTTCAGATACATTTGCAACCGTTAGGATTATTTCATTGCCCTTTGTGCCGGGTGTTACTTCGTAAATGATTTGTGAGAATGAATTAGCGCAGAGAAATATTAAGAGTACGAGCGAGAAATTTAGTGTCTTCATAATAGTTAATTCTTAGTTATAAATTATACATTATCTACGGACAAGGGGTTGACAATTTGTTTGCAGTTACACTTGTCTGGTCCAACGTCCAGGTTAAATTTTTTCCATTAAAAACCACGATTAAAACATTCGTATGATTACCGGGAAGAAAAAGTTTCGGTTGCCCCCGGTCTATTGGTGTCGGTGCAAATTTATTTTTACTTCCAACAGGTACATACACAGTCACACTGTTATTATTATTATATCCAAAATAAGCCCAATATGAATCATCGCCCATATTACGGACGCATTGAAGAGTTGGTGTTAATGTTTGCGGTAAGTTATCTACTACAGAAAACGTAAGTGTGTCTGAGTTAGAACCATAATTGCTTACCCATACCGGGTAATTCCCGATGGTTGATACTTCAGAACCACTCAACTGAAATGTAAGTTCAGTTTCTGAAACAAAATTTGTAGTTTTAACTGATCCGTTAAAGTAAACAACCGATGAATCTGTGAAAAAATCTCCCGTTGCTGTTGCTGTTATTGCCGAAGGAGGAGTACCAACTGAAAAAACCCGAAGTGCAATTGCTGGTGAGATTGAGGTTAACACCGGTGGCTGCGGGACAACCGTAAAAATTAACGTATCTGATGTTCCCCACTGATCTGTTACCCAGACAGGATAATTACCTACAACTGAAATATCTGATGTTGATATTTCTGCTGTTAGCACACTGTCTGAAATGAGTGTTGTAGTTTTTTCAGTGTCATTAAAGTAAACAGTTGAAAGAGTATCGAAACCTTGACCATATACTGTTAAAGTAAATGGCGATGAATTAACTACTGCTGATGATGGATTGAGCGATGTTAAATCTAACACATTAAAAATCGAATCCATCTTTAATGTATAGATTTGTCTTGTTGATTCTTCTATATCTATTACATAGTAAATGTTGTTTGGGTAATTGTCGAAGGTGTAAACCATACCACCTGACGGAAGAGTGAGTGTTTTAAGCAGCTCTGCATTTGGGGTGTAAAATATTTCAATATCTCCAGTATGAGAATATCTCAAAG
This sequence comes from Ignavibacteriaceae bacterium, assembly GCA_013388525.1. The sequence goes on from JACAFA010000128.1 coordinate 10,221, forward strand.
AGTCATCAATTTCAGTATCCATTACTATTAGAAATTCACCATCACCACTAAAATATGCTTCTGACAAACCATCATGATAAATAAATGGAGAACCTGAGTCATTATCAAAATCATAAATTCTAAAATAAAAATCCTTAACCGCGTTATTATGATCTGGATATGAAGAAATTATTCCTTTACCGTTTCTACCAAAAGTTAAATCATATCCATCAGTTCCCTCATAACCAAAATCTGACAAATCTTGTTTTTGAATTATATCATTTAATATTAATGAATATGTTGAAATCTGATATGGCTCGCTTAGTGTGTCTCTGCTAAAAAAATAAATCTTATTGCTATCAGAAGAAAAAAATGAACTATGAGGAGGATATAACAAGGAATTGTTATAAGCAATATTATCAATGCTATGGGTGGAGATAATTTCTTTTATTGATAAATCAAGTACGGATATTATTCCATAATCATTAGCAAATAAATACAGATTATTTCTTTGAGATGAATATAACAATTCATCCAAGCCTCCCATATCTTCTTGTAATACAAAATAATTTGAAGTGTCTCGTGAGTCGTATAAGAGGTAACTGACAAAATTATTCACTATTGATCCTATTGCTAAATAAATACATGATGGGTCTGTAGTTACGAATATTTCATCTGAAGCAAACTGCTGTGGTGGAAAATCTTCCACCAAATTAGCAGTAAGATTAAAACGCTGTATTTTCTCAAATAAATGTTCTTCTCCATAAAGTGTATCTGTAAACTGATTAGTGAAATAAAGATACGGCTGTGCCTCAGCAAATGATGTAAACATTGCTAATAAAAAGCCAATTAAAAAGATTATTTCTTTCATTTTTTTCCTCATTTATTATTTAACTGAAGATAGATTTGATACACAGTTTTACCATAGTTATTTGCTCTCCTAGAATTTTCTACCCAACCGACTTTTCCATGATAATTCCACAACCTCATTATACTCCCATTCCATCTATTCCAATTCCAGTATCTTTCATTACTATTATAATTCTGGTATGCATTCATCAAGAATTTATCCTCTAAATAATATGCACCGCGATTTAGTATATAATCCATCGAAGTATTTTTGGCAGTATCAAATCTATCCTTTCCGGTTTCCAGGTTGTGTTTCCAATGCCATAAATCCATTTCGGTAGGTGATGGGCTATTATCAATTTTCGCTAGTCCAAACCCATTAGGTACTCCATAAGTAGGATATCCCTTTTTATTATATTTCCAGCCATACAACCATCCATGAAATGATTTATAATACAAGTCATTATCTTTCGTATTAAAATGCTGAAACTTTACTCCCTGTATTGCGCTTTCATGATAAACAATAGCTTTATAGTCAATAGGGTTTGCATAATCTTTAACGCTTTGAGGATCAGGATTAGTTCCTAATATTTTACCTCCATCCTGCTGTTTAAAACCAATAATTTGCCCAGAATTATTTTTAGCCGTAACCTGAATGAAAACATAACCACCTGTAAAAATACTATCTCCCTCATACCATTCATTAATGATAGCATCACATCCACCTTCCTGTGAATAATGTTTTCCTTTAAACTCTGCGGAATCAAGATTAGCAATATTAAATGGTACAGTCCAGAAAGTTGTATCAGAATTATTTGCGTTAGATGTTCCACTAATTTTTACCATACCAGTTCTCCTACATAAAGTATCAGCTGTATAAAATTCATGTCGATAAAGTGTATATCTTATCCAGTATTCCCACTCAAAAGTAACTGATCCCTTATTATAATTTTTTAATTTTGCCTTACAAATAACCGCAGGCATCTGTGGTTCTGCTGATATCCACTCTGTTGTATCGGCTGTTGGATACATAATCTCCAAAGGATTATCTTTCACTACACTTACATCATCATAACTTTCGGATTGCCATCCGAAAAAACAATCAATTTCAAGAAATTCCACTTGTTGGTCACCTTTATTATTCTGTTTATCAACCGGATCAATCAACCCAACCCTTAAAAGAACAGTACCAGTAGAGTCAGCAGAAGTATCAGCAATAAAATATATTGGTTGCAATACATCAACAATATATGCGCCTTCTTGATTTCCCGCTACTAATTTTCCTAAGATACATCCATCAAGCATTCCTGCTTCATAGGTTTGTGTTGAGTCAAAATCAACTAATGTTCCATCAGGCAATCGTTTTTTTATTACTACTTGTGCGGTGTCGCCAGGATAAATAGTATCAGGCACTACTTTTACATCAAGACTGTCCCAGGCTATCATTATCGAATCGGTTCCATAATCACGCCAAACTTGAGTCAAAAGCCATATTGGACAACCACATTGTAGTTCCTCTAAAACATTATTTGTATAACTGGTATCTGTTTTTCCACCATCAAATCCTGCACAATGCCATGTAAATTGTTCGTAATTTACTTTGACTACCAAAGCACTATCTCCGGGAGTTGAGCTTGGTGTAAAGTATTTATATACTCCGTTCCCGATTCTGCTTATCGAGCCAAGATTTGGTTCTAGAATTATATTTCTTTCCAAGAAATTGTCATCTTCCTCGTCGTATTCGTAAGGAGGACTTGCATTTACCCAAAGTGTCATATTTGCTGTTTCACCCGGTTCAATTGACGAAGGTGTAAACCTTAAATCAATTGCAGATGAATCATAATTTTCAATATAACATCCACCAATCCACCAGCCATCGCCTTCAGCCATTAGCCTATCAGTTGTTCGTGCTGTGGGTGTTATCTCTACTTTTTCCTTTATCACCACTTGTGGAAAAATAATATTGTTAAATAAAAATATATTTAAGATAATCGGAAATATCCCGCGGGCAAGTATTTTATTATTCATATGAAACTCGTACTTAAGTCTATTTCGTTGAAAATATGGAATGTCTTCCTTCCTAAAAATAAATGAGGGGGGGGGTACATTTGCAAGAGGTTAAGGAAATATTTTTTTGAAATCAACTTTTATGCAAAATCATTTTTAATCTATTTTAAGCTGTTGTCTGGTAATTAAACAATGTAACAATTAAACAATTCCTTAAACTAAAGTCCTTATTTTTTATTTGTAATTTTACCTCAGTAATAATTTAAATTGAAGAAAAACGATGAATTTTTGGCTGCTTGGTATTCTTGTATTTCTCGCGCGCATTGTTGATGTTTCTTTAGGCACTTTACGAACCATAAGCATTGTGCAGGGAAGAACTAAAATTGCGTTCTTCCTTGCTGTGGCAGAAATCAGTATCTGGCTTTTGGTTTTAAGTGCAGTTCTGCCCAAAGTTGTTGAAACTCCGTTACTGGGATTTTTCTATGCATTCGGATTTGCAACAGGTAATGTGGTGGGTATATTAGTTGAAAAAAAATTAGCAATGGGTTATACTAACTTCAGAATTATTACCGGTAAGCACGTGAAAGAAATTACAAACTCGATGAGGGAAAAAGGTTTTGCTGTTACTACTTTTGAAGGTCAGGGTAAAGATGGAATAGTTACGGAAATTTATGTTGCAGCAGAAAGAAAACATCTTCCTATGCTTATTAAGATTGTAAAAGAAATTGAACCGGACGCTTTTTACATTGCAGAGCAAGCAGGCTTTATTAGTAAAATAAGAAGACCGACAATGGTTCCTGCAACGGGTTGGCGAAGTGTTCAAAAGAAGAAATAAAAATGAAAGATTTCGAATTAGTTGAATCAGCTGCGTGGACGGACTTTTATCGTTCGGCTTTACCCGAAACAGTCGGGAAATGTGGTATAAAAATTTTTCCGGTTGGAGGTGTCAACGGAACAATAGCATCGAAGATTGATATACTTGCATTAAACCGTGTTGTTGGGTTGGGTATAAAAGAACCTATTGACGAGAGAATCATCGATATTATTTTAAATAAAATAGAAGCAAACCAGGTAAAAAGATTTTTTATTCAGATTCATCCGGAAGTTTATTCAGATCAGCTAAAACGCCTTTTGGTTCTGCACGATTTTTATCACTATAATAATTGGGTAAGATTAGCACGGGATAACTCGCCTGCAGAAAAAAGCAAAACCAATTTAGTTATTAGAAAAATATCGAAAAGTGATAGCAGTTATTTTGGTAAAATTGTTGTTGAAGCTTTTAACTGGCCATCTGAATTAACAGATTGGATTACCGCACCGGTCGGCAGAAAAAACTGGTATCATTACATGGCATTTGAAAAAGAAATTCCGGTTGCAACAGCTGCGTTTTATCATTCAGGCGAATATGCATGGTTTGATTTTGCTGCAACTCATCCTGATTACAGAGGCAAGGGTGCACAATCCTCATTACTCCCACAAAGAATAGAAGAATGCAGAAAACTTGGTGTGAAAGTGATAATAGTTGAAACAGCTGAACAGACTGCTGAAAAAGAATCGCCCTCGTACAGAAATGTTTTAAAGTCCGGTTTCAAAGAAGCATACAAGAGACCGAATTATATTTTTATCAAAAAGTAATAATATTTTTAATTGTCTTACGTTGTCGTTGCTGTTTCTATTATGATTTTCAGATAAATACTGTTTATTTTTCAGCAGGCTTTTTGGAATCCTTTAGTCAAAACAATCTGAAGTTTTGATCAGATCATAAAAATGTGCTTGTAAACTTGAAGAAAACAGTTTCCATATTAATCCTGTCCCTATTTATTTATAACACCATCGGATTTCTGGCTATTCACCCTTTTATGTCTAAGTACTACAAATATCTTGGAATGCTTCGGGCTGATATGCCATCAGAAGAAGAAATGATTGAATTATTAATTTTTAATAAAGAAGATATTAAAAATAATAAAATTGATTTCAGATGGATACACTCGCGTGAGTTTAAATACAACGGAGATATGTACGATATCGTTTCAAAGAAAGAAACGGACAAGAAATTAATTGTATATGTTATCAACGATACAAAAGAAAAGAAGCTGGAAGAAGAATTTGAGAAAAAAGTTCATAAAAATTCTACTGAGGATAAACAAATTCCTTCAGTAATAAAATATAGTCTTTCAATTTCGGAACCGGTTCAACAGGAACAAATCAGTAATCTTCTGTCATTTGAAGAAATCTTCAAATGCTTGTTTGCTGATTATTATCTATCAACTTATTTAGACATACCTTCACCACCGCCCCGATTCGTTTAATTATTTTCTTTTAAATAAGTCACCTTATGCAAGATAAGAGATGACATCTTTATTGGCGAAATTAAATTTACAGTTTTACGCTGAAAATTTAATTTCTGCGCGAGTTAAGAGTATTTAGAAAGATGTTATCTCTGAACAAATAACTTTTTGTGGATGAAGTGACTTACCAATTAACTAATTGAGTAATATTATATGAGGTGAACTATGTTCAAATCACAAACAGTTTCTTTTGTAATTATTATTCTTTTCCTGATGTTGGACGGGATGACACTCCGGGCACAAACGCTTGTTGTGGGAGATACAACAATTTCAAAAGTCGATACTCTCAGCTATGAAACTGATGATGTTGTTGTAACCGCAACACGTGTGGAAAAGAAGATAATTGATATTCCTTATCCGGTGCTTCGGTTAAAGAATACTCAGTACAAATTCTCCAAGAGAGTTTCCGTTGATGATGTTCTGGAGAATGTTCCCGGATTATTCCTGCAGTCGCGTTACGGAAACCATGATGTAAGAATTGCAATAAGAGGTTTCGGAAGCAGATCGAACACCGGAATAAGAGGAGTAAGAATTCTGCTTGACGGAATTCCGGAATCGGAACCGGATGGGCAGACAAGAATTGAAGCCATTGATTTCAATTCAGTCGGAAGCATTGAATTAGTTAAAGGGAACTCATCTTCTCTTTATACAAACGCGCCCGGTGGTGTTATTAACTTCATCAACGATATTTATTTTCCTTATTCATTCGCAACTCAATTTAATGAGTTTGGTTCTTTTAATTTAAGACGAAACGGATTGAAGTTCGGTGTAAGAACAGATAAGTACGGTTTCCTTGGAACATACAGCTATCACAACTATAAAGGATTCAGACCTCACAGCGAGGACTACTGGCATATCTTTAACACAGTTGTGGATGTACTTCCCGGAGATGGAACAAACTTAAAGGTATTCGGATATTTTGTTGATGGATTAATTAAGCTGCCCGGCTCTTTAAATAAAGCAGAGTTCGATGAAGATCCATATCAGGCGAATTCAAGGGATGTGGGCAGAGATGCTAAAAGAATATCTACCAAAGGACGCCTTGGTTTGCTTTTCAATACAGATTTCGGAAGCAGTAAACACCACCAATTAGAAATACTGCCATACGGAACAATTAAATATTTTGAACGAACAGCTGCTAACTATAGAATTATCACACGTTATGGAATAGGTAACACCCTAAGATACATTTACAGATCAGCAATTGCCGGACTTGATAATGAATTCTCGGTTGGCAGTGATCTTCTGTATCAGGCTGGTCCGGTTGAATCATACGATAATATTGGTGGAGTTAAAGGCGATAATCTTCAGTCTTTGGTTAATGAAACAATAAGCAATATTGGTTTCTACTTTTCGGATTATCTTGAACTATATAACAAGCAGCTATATTTGCTTCTGACCGGAAGATATGATAAGGTACTCTTTAAAGATCAGGTTCAATTGCTAAACTCAAGATCAAATCAGCGAAACTTTGAAGCGTTTACTCCAAAAGCTGCTCTGAACTTTAAGCTTACACCTAACGTAGCGATTTATACATCGTATGGACTAAGCTTTGATTCTCCTGCCGGAAATGAAATGGAAAATTATCCAACCAGTTCGAATCCATCAGTTTCATTGAATCCGGATCTAAATGCTCAGAAGTCAAAAAACTTTGAAATAGGAATTAAAGGAAATATTAGAAATCCCGGGCAACAATTTTTCAGTAATATTTCCTTCGAAACAACGTTCTTTAATATTATGATTGAAGACGAAATAATTCCTTTTGAAGTGTACGGTGATGTCTTCTTCAGAAATGCAGCTAAGACAACCCGTAATGGCTTGGAGGTTGGTGCGAGTGTAGATGTAATTGAAGGTTTAAATCTCCAGGCATCATATACATTTTCGGACTTTACTTATGATGAGTATATTGCACTTACTATAGATGAAGAACTGGATACAATAACTCAGAATTATTCAGGTAATTCCGCTCCGAGCGTACCAAAGCACAACATCTTTGTCGCACTTTCATACAGCCATCTTTTTACGCAGAATATAACAGGATTTATCCGCGGCAGTATGAGATACGTGAGTGAAATGTACGTAAATGATGCCAATTACTTTAGTGAAGAAGATCCAGGCACAACCGATGCTTACACAATGTTGAATGCAGGGATAGGGTTGGATATGGTTTTCGGAAAGTTTAATCTTCTTATTAATGGCGGCGTTAATAATATTGCGAATGATGTTTACGTTGGATTCATAACTATCAATTCAAGCAACGGAAGATTTTATGAAGCTGGCGAACCACGCAACTTTTATGGTGGAATAAATCTGGGTTATGCTTTCAATTAGTTCGTTTAAAAAAGCGGTTGGCAATTCACTGCCAGCCGCTTCTTTTTTCTTTCGGATATTAATCATACTTTTCTAAAACAAAACAGTTCAATTTATCTTATTAATCAGCTAATGAATTTTTATAGAGCCATTTCTTTTTTTGCGCTGTCAGTTATTTTTTCTTTTAGTCATTCTTTTTCACAAATTGACCAGAATAATCCTTTCGAATTAAAGACGGGAAAAGAAGCTGCTATTTATGGTCTTGGAGCTGCGGCTGGTATTATCGCTTTAGTAATAATGTCTGAAACTAATCCGCTGACAGAGGAAGAAATTAAATCGCAAAAAGCAGAAAATGTTAACTGGTTTGACAAGATAGCAATCGGACCATTCAGTGAAGATCCTCTTGCAGATGCTCTTCTTTACGGTTCATTTATTTTACCTGTAACATTCCTTTCTTATGAAGATACGAAAGAAGACTTTGGCACTCTTTCCCTGATGTACGGCGAAGTTGTTCTTGTTAATGCAGCAATTAATGGTTTAGTTAAGGGATTAACTGAAAGGAGCAGACCATTTGTATTTGATGAGAATAGTCCTTTGGGAAAAAAATATGACGTGGGTTCACGGTATTCGTTTTACTCAGGGCACACTTCAATTACTGCTTCAAACTCATTTTTTACTGCAAGAGTTTTTTCAGAATATCTGACAAACAGCACGGCAAAAACATTAATATGGTACGGTGCAGCTTTAATTCCGGCAGTTGTTGGATTTTCGCGAATCAATACTCACAATCATTTTCCTTCAGATGTAATCGTTGGTTATATTGTTGGTGCAGCAATTGGTTATCTGATTCCCGAGCTTCATAAATACGAAAGCGAAAACACAGGAACAGAAGCACCGGATCAATTTATTCATAAACCGGTAATAGGATTTCAATTCAGTTTTTAATAAAAAAATAAGCGAGGTTGAAATGCAAACACTAATACAGGTAGTATGTTCAGAAAAAAAATCCCTGAGAGAAGTCATTGCTCACGACGACAAATTGAAGAAATTTAAATTTTATGTTGAAGCTAAGCAGAAACCCGGCAGAAGCCCCGGCTGGGCAAAAGTTCACAGCTTAAATCCCAATGTAAGAGGCGCAATTAATATTAGCTGGCAATCCAGAGTGAATATTTTAACTTGCAGAGTAATAACAAAAGGAACAGGAAAACCCGCAACAATTATTGGTGATTTCATAAAATATCTTCTGACAAGATTCGCCAGAAAAATTGAATCGGTTATAATTGTTCCAAGATAAAAATATTTTATAAATCAGTTATGAACATAGCCAGATTACGTTTAATCGTTGTGTTGATTATGGTATTTTCATCTGATGTTTTAATAAGTCAGAATAAGGACTTAAAACCATTCAATTTAAATTTTAATCGTGAGGCTGTAATATTTGGAAGCGGAAGTATTGCAACAGTAACAGCATTTGTACTTTTGGAGAATATCAAACCATTTACTCCTGAAGAAATAAGTCTGCTTGATCCCGGTGTTGTAAATAGTTTTGACCGGAAGACAATAGGTCCTTATAAAGAGGATTATCTTGGAGATGCACTTCTTTATACTTCTTATCTGATACCCGTTTCTTTTGTGGCGTATGGAAGAACGAGGGCTGACATTCTTGATCTTGCTCTGATTTACGGCGAAGTACTTTTATTACAATCAAGCATCAACGGTATTATTAAAGGAGCTGTTCAGCGTACGCGACCATTTGTTTATGACGATGAATCACCCATTGATAAAAAAACAACCACAGATGCCAGGATTTCATTTTTTTCCGGACATACTTCTATGACAACGGCAATCTCTTTTTTTACAGCCAAAGTTTTTTCAGAATACATTGAAGATGATAAAGTAAAAATTTTGATCTGGAGTGGTGCTGTAATTTTACCTTCTGTAGTATCTATAAGCCGTGTAGAAACCAACTGGCATTTTCCTACTGATGTTATTACGGGCTATATTGTTGGTGCACTTATAGGTTATTTTATTCCTGAACTTCACAAGTCAAAATTAAGCAGTGATATTTCTGTTTATCCGTCAATGAATTTGAATAAACCTGCGTTGAGTCTTCAAATTAACTTCTAAGGACAATTTTAAAATTCCAGAGCCTTTCAGGTTTTTTCCCTTCTCACATCTAAGAAAACTGCTGAGCCAGCTTTCCATTAATTGAAAACCACAGGATAAAAAAAGCCGGATTAAGCCCTTTTCATACTTATAATTAGTTAGGCTTTATGGAATATTATTTGTCCCTGCAATACGAAAAAATATTAGTATGGATTTATGTTAGAACTTAAACTTACCGAAGAGCAGCAAATGCTGCGTGAAATAGTGAGGGATTTCACCAACAATGAAATTAAACCAATTGCGGCAAAAATTGATCAGGAAGGAAAAATACCAGAAGACCTGATTAAGAAAATGGCAGAACTTGGCTTCTTGGGCATTTCATTTCCGGAAGAATACGGCGGCGGTGGAATGGGTGAAGTAGGTTATTGTCTGATGCAGGAAGAGATTGCACGCGGATGTATGTCAACTGCAACTTTCATTGGTGCTCATCAGTCAATTGGTTCAAACGCAATTTATATTGGCGGCAGCGAAGAGCAGAAGAAAAAATATTTAACACAGCTTGCAACCGGAGAAAAGATTGCTGCATTCTGCTTAACTGAAGCACAGGCTGGTTCAGATTCATTCCATTTGAAAACAAAAGCTGATCTTGACGGCAATGAGTGGGTTATTAACGGAGAGAAACTCTGGATTACAAATGGTGGAATTGCCGGCATACTTTCTCTTTTTGCAAGAACAGAAAAAGGTATAAGTGCTTTTATTGTGGAAACGGATACACCGGGATTTAAAGCCGGTCCTCCGGAAAAGAAAATGGGAATAAAAGGAAGCACAACCAACGCACTTAGTTTTGAAAATGTTCGCATTCCAAAAGAAAATTTAATGGGAGTTGATGGCAGAGGTTTTATAATTGCCATGAAAACTCTTGATGCGGGAAGACTTGGATTAGGTGCAGCCTGTCTTGGTGTTGCAAAGGAACTACTCGAACTTTCAACAAATTATGCAAAGGAAAGAAAACAATTTGACCATCCGATAAGCTTTTTCCAGGCAGTTCAGTTTATGCTTGCAGAAATGGCAACTATGATATTTAATATGGAATCTATTGTTTATCGAACTGCAACTGACTATGATCTTAAGAAAGATATATCTACAAGATCAGCAATGGTAAAACTTTACTGCTCTGATGCACTTGACGAAATTGCAGACCGTGCTGTTCAGATTCACGGTGGAATGGGTTATTCGCAGGAACTATCAATTGAAAGATATTACAGGGATTCAAGAATTAACAGAATTTTTGAAGGCACCAACGAAATTCAAAAAGGAATAATTGCAAGAGATATCCTTAAAAAAGGCGGAAAACTTTTTTAACTTTGTAATGAGGTTTTATTATGACTTTGACAGAAGAATCTTTTTCGGAAGTATCAGAAAAAACCGGGGAAAGAAAAATTATGAGCCAGAAAAAAATATATTACTACCGGATATTTGACGACACTGAAAAACTTAATTATATAAAGAGTTCGCTGGCGCACGAAGAGGTTGAGAGTTTCCTGAGAGACTATGAAAAAACCCATCAGAAATATCTTAATCCGGAGTTTATCAAATATCTGCAAAAGCACGATAGCGAAGCGGAAATTATTGAAATAAGCGATATATCATATTAATCCCACCCAATATTTTATGTCGCTTGTGTGTTCCCGGCATCCTGTACGGTTAATGCTGTCCTCGGCCGGGAATATTTTTTTGTTGAAAGCGTAATATAAAAGCATATATGAAAAATTTTATTTTCAAACCTTTCGCAGAGATGACAGAAGCCGATTATCAAACTGTAGGCTTTAAATCCGGTCTCGAAATTCATCAACAGTTATTAACAGACAAAAAATTATTTTGCCGTTGTCCCGCAGGAATATACAGCGAAAACTATGATGCCGAAATCCTTAGGCATATGCGTCCCACACTTTCAGAGCTTGGTGAATATGACGGAACTGCTTTGATGGAATTCAAAACGAAGAAAGAAATAATTTACAGAATTAACAGAAACACCGTTTGCACTTATGAGATGGATGACACACCTCCGTTCTTAATAAATGAGGAAGCACTGGATATCGCTCTCGGAATAGGAATGTTGTACAATTGTAAATTGGTTGATGAGCTTCATATTGCACGTAAGCAATACCTTGATGGAAGTATTCCTACGGGATTTCAGAGAACAGCTATTTATGCTGTTGATGGCTGGATACCTTATAAGGACAGAAAAGTAAAAATTGTTCAGATGTCAATTGAAGAAGATTCCTGCAGAGAAGTTGCTGATTATTCACACAACAGAATTTATCTTACTGATCGTTTGGGAATGCCGCTCATTGAAACTGTAACCGGACCGGATATGAAGCACCCAAATGAAGTTGCAGAAGTAGCATGGATTTGTGCAAAGCTTGTAAGAAGCACTCACAAAGTTAGAAGAGGAATTGGAGCGGCAAGACAGGATGTAAACGTTAGTGTTGATGGCGGAACAAGAATAGAAATTAAAGGGGTCCCCAAAATTGGAATGATTCCTCTCCTGACACACAACGAAGCGATGCGTCAATGGAATTTACTAAAGCTTAGAGAAGAGTTGAGAAAAAGAGGAATAACAGCTGAAACTTTTCAGGCAAAAGATTATGACATCACAACTCTTATCAGAAAACCGCATTATGTTCCTTTGAAAAATGCTGTTGAAGCAAAATTAAAAATCAGTTGTGTTGTTCTTAAAGGTTTTAAAGATTTACTCAGATGGCAAACGCAAACCGATACATACTTTTCAAAAGAAATTTCTGACCGGCTGAGAGTAATTGCCTGCTTAACAACTATTCCTAATATTATTCATTCTGATAGCAGAACAGACACTATCACTTCATCCGATTGGCTGAAAGTAAAAAAGTTTGTTGAAGCCACCGATGATGATACTTTAGTAATTGTTTGGGCTTCTGATAACGATATTCAAACTGCTGTTAATGAAATTATTATTCGCGCAAAGGAAGCAACAATTGGAATTCCATCCGAGACAAGGCAGGCACTCAGTGATGGAACAAACGGTTTTGAGAGAATACTTCCCGGTGCTGACAGAATGTATCCCGATACAGACTTACCACCTAAAAAAATAGATGCCGAACGGATTAATAAAATCAAATCCTGGCTTCCCGAACAATTTTGGAAAAGGCAAGCCTGGTACAAAGAACTTGGCATTCCCGCAGATACAATAGATGAACTTTCAATTTCAAAATATGCTGAGTTGTTCAAAAAAGCTGTTAATGAATGGAAGATAAATCCGGTAACTGCTGCAGTTGTTTTAATTCAATATCCCAAAAGATTAAGCAGAAGTGGTTACGTTATAGATTCGATAAATGAAGAAATGCTGTCATCAATTTTGAAAGCGTACGCTGATAGGAAATTAACTTATGATTTTATTCTTACTGCAATGAAAATAAGCACCGAACTTGGAATGTTCGTTGAGGAAATTATTCCGGAGCCAATCAGTGATAAAGACCTCGAAAAAGAAATTGCTGCTGCCGAACAAAAAATGCACGAGTTGAAATTCATAAAGGAAGCAAACAGGAAGAGCATTTTAATGGGAATATTGATGAGCAAGCTTCGCGGTAGAATTAGTGCGAAGCAAGTAGCTGAGAAAGTAGAGTCGCTTCAAAGGAGTTTAAAGAATGCTGAATAATGATGAATATAAAGGTTATAAAGGCGAAGCATTAGAAACTTTAAAAAGATTTAATGCACTCGTCTGGAGCGATGTTGAAATAAGCACAGCTGACGGTGACTTCAAAGGTTTAATTCTTCCAAGATCCGAAACTGCCGATGAGTTTCATATCGTACTAAAAATTCCTGTTGGTTATAATATTGGAATTGCCGCTAAGAGAATTCAATCAATTAATATTCTAGGAAGAAAAGAAGCTCACTACAAAATTCCTGAAAAAGAATTTCCTTACGATCCTAAAAAACCAAAAGTAAAACTTCTCGGGACCGGTGGAACAATTGCAAGCCGGCTTGATTACAGAACAGGTGCGGTTATTCCGGCCTTCTCACCCGGAGAACTTTATGGCTCGGTTCCTGAACTTGCAGATATTTGCAATCTTGAAACAGAAAAATTATACGGAGTCTTCAGTGAAAATATGGGACCCGAGCAATGGATTGGTCTTGCTGAAGCTATCGGAAGAGAAATTGAGAAGGGTGTTCAGGGAATTGTAATCGGTCATGGAACGGATACAATGCATCATACATCAGCTATACTATCGTTTATGGTACAGGATTCTCCAATCCCGATAGTTATGGTTGGTTCGCAACGCTCGAGTGACAGACCATCATCCGATGCTGCTTTAAATCTTATTCATTCAGTAACAACAGCTGCAAAAAGTGATATCGCAGAAGTTATGGTTTGTATGTTTGGACCGACGAGTGATTTGTACGGCTTACTTCATCGGGGAACACGGGTAAGAAAAATGCATTCAAGTTACAGGTCAACTTTCAGAACGATTGGTGATATTCCTATTGCTACTGTAAGTCGTGAAAAAATAACTCCTCTTCGTGAAGATTATAAAAGAAGAAGAAACGATAACAAAGTAAAAATAAATGCGGTCTTCGATGACAGAGTTGCAATAGTTTATTACTATCCGAATATGAAACCCGATATGATTGATTCGCTCATTGATAATGGTTACAAAGGAATTGTAATTGCAGGTACCGGACTCGGGCACGTGAACAAGCCGCTTTATCCTGCATTAAAACGCGCTCAGGAAAAAGGTGTAGCGGTTTATATGACTGTGCAAACTCTGTGGGGTTATGTTCAGATGTATGTTTACGATACCGGAAGAGATATGATGGAGCTCGGAGTTATTCCCGCAGCAAATATGCTTCCGGAAGTTGCTTATGTAAAACTCGGCTGGGCACTTGGACAAACAGATGATATGGAAAAAGTAAAAGAGATTATGCTTACACCAATTGCAGGAGAAATAACCGAACGTGAACCAAGCAATGGGTACTTAATTTACCAGGGCGGCTTGCCGGAAGTTGAGGAGTTTATTAGAAAGTTTAGGAAATAGATTTATTTTTGTTTTTTCATTTAACTTCTTTGCCGGATATTTTTTAATTCCGAAAAAATAGCCGTAATTTTTCCTTCAAGATTGAATACATTTTCGTCGTGGTGAGAAGAGCACTCCCTTTTGTTTTATGTTTCAATCGCCTTCATTTTCCTAACAAACATTCGAAACACTGGAGTTATTGATGCCGGAAAAAGATTTACATCAGCTTTCAATTAATACAATCCGCTTCCTTGCGATTGATGCAGTTCAGAAAGCAAACTCAGGTCATCCCGGAATGCCAATGGGCTGTGCACCAATTGCTTACCGGCTTTATTCAAAATATATGAAGCATAATCCGGCAAACCCCGATTGGATAAATCGTGACAGATTTATTCTTTCTGCAGGTCACGGAAGTATGCTGTTGTATTCTATTCTTCATCTCTGCGGTTACAAAATTTCTCTCGATGATATCAAAAATTTCAGACAGTGGAAAAGCATAACAGCCGGTCATCCAGAATATGGATTAGCTCCCGGTGTTGAAACTACAACCGGTCCGTTGGGACAAGGTTTTGCAAATGCTGTCGGGATGGCAATTGCACAAGAGTATCTTGGTTCACTTTTTAATAAGCCAGACATAAAGATTCTTGATCACTACATTTACGGAATCTGCAGTGACGGCGATTTGATGGAAGGAATTTCTCACGAAGCAGCTTCACTTGCAGGACATTTGAAGCTCGGAAAATTAATTTTCTTTTACGATGATAATGGAATTACAATCGATGGAAAAACAAGTCTCACTTTTTCTGAGGACATTAAAATAAGATTTGAAGCTTATGGCTGGCAGGTTTTAAATATCTATGATGTAAATGATTTGTCACAAATTGATAAAGCAGTTGAGCAGGCACAAAAAGAACTGAGCAAACCAACTTTAATAATTACAAAAACACACATTGGATTTGGAAGCCCGAATAAACAAGATAGTGAAGCATCACACGGTGCACCGCTTGGCGAAGACGAAGTAAAGCTCACCAAGAAAAATTTAGGATGGAATGAACAAAAATACTTTTATATACCGGATGAAGTTGCAGATCATTTTAGTAAGATGAAAAAAACTTTTAGTACTTATGAACAAGATTGGAACAAGTTTTTTGAAACTTACAAGCAAAAATATCTCTCTGACGCAGAAAAGTTCATAAAGTGTTTTAATAATGATTTTGGCGATGAATGGATTGAGGCACTTCCTGTATTCACAAACTATTCAGATAAAATTGCAACACGCAGTGCATCAGGAAAAGTTTTAAATTCTATTTTTGCAAAGCTCCCAACACTGGTTGGTGGTTCTGCTGATCTCTCTGAGTCAAACAATACTATTATCAATGGACAAAAAGTTTTTTCTTCCGAAAATTATTCAGGAAGAAACATTCATTTTGGAATAAGAGAACATGCAATGGGCGGTATTGTAAACGGGATGGCTCTTTATGGAGGGACAATTCCTTACTGCGGAACGTTTCTTATTTTCTCTGATTATATGCGCCCCTCAATCCGGCTTGCATCTTTGATGAAACTACGTACGATTTATGTTTTCACTCATGACAGTATCGGATTGGGAGAAGATGGACCAACTCATCAGCCGATTGAACAGCTTGCGGCACTTCGAGCGATTCCAGGATTAATTGTAATCAGACCATCAGATGCAAACGAAACTGTTCATGCATGGAAATATGCACTTCAACATAAAGGGACTCCTGTTGCATTTGCTCTCACAAGGCAGAAAGTACCTGTACTTGATAGAAGTAAACTCGCATCTGCAGATAATTTATCAAGAGGAGCTTATACTCTCATACAATCCGGAAATGATCCTGATATTATTCTAATGGCTTCCGGTTCAGAAGTTTCACTTGCTCTCGAAGCATTTTATGAACTTCAATCGGAAGGAATTAGTGCAAGAGTTGTCAGCTTCCCAAGCTGGGAATTATTTGATGCTCAGTCAGATGAATACAAAGAATCTGTTCTTCCGAAATCCATTAAGGCAAGAATTTCGATTGAAGCGGGCATTAAACAAGGCTGGGAGAAATATCTCGGCGAATACGGTGAAGCAATCAGCATTGAAAAATTTGGGGCATCTGCCCCGGCTGAAGGATTATTTAAAGAATACGGTTTTACTAAAGAGAATATTATAGCTGCGGTGAAGAGAGTATTAAGCAAAGTGCATAGCACAAGTAAATTTTAGTGTATAACGGTTATGAAAACGAAACCCGTATCGGTTAGCAGGTTTAATAAAAATAACATTACCATAAGATGTTTGACTAAACGGGTATCGTTACCGATCAACGACAAACAATAGGTAATTAAATGTATGAAAAAAATAATTGTTCTCGGTGCCGGATTAATTGGAAGAACAATCGCAATAGAACTTTCCCGAGATTATCAGGTTACGTCTGTAGATGCAAATTCCGGGCATCTTAAAAATTTAATAGATAGAAAAATAAAAAAACTCAAAGCTGACCTGTCTTCAGATTCCGAAATCAAAAGAGTAATTAAGAATTGTGACCTTGTAATTTGTGCACTTCCCGGATTTATGGGTTTTAAAAGTTTGAAATCAATTATCAAAGCCGGGAAAAATGTTGTGGATATTTCTTTCTTTCCTGAAGATCAGTTTCTTCTTGATAAACTTGCTAAACAAAAAGGTGTTACTGCAATTGTTGATTGTGGAGTTGCACCAGGATTGGCGAATATCATTCTCGGGTATCACAACAAAAGAATGGAGATTTCAAATTACAAATGCCTGGTTGGCGGACTTCCTTACAAACGTGACTGGCCTTTTGAGTATAAAGCATTCTTTTCTCCGATTGATGTGATTGCTGAATACACTCGTCATGCACGATTGGTTTTTAATGGGAAAATAGTAAAGAAACCAGCATTATCCGATCCTGAAATAATTAATTATAAAGAAGTTGGTGATCTGGAAGCATTCAACACTGACGGACTGAGATCTTTACTGAAAACCATGAAGATTCCAAATATGATTGAAAAGACAATGAGGTATCCCGGACACATAGAACTTATGAAAGTGTTCAGAGAAGTTGGATTATTCAGTGAAAAAGAAATTAATGTTGCAGGAAAGCTAGTCAGACCAATTGACCTAACTGCTAAATTATTATTCCCGTTTTGGTCTCCCGCAAAAGGTGAAAAAGATTTTACTATTCTGGATTTACTCATTGAAGGAAATAAGGAAAATAAAAAAGTTTCGTACAGGTATTTTATTTTTGATAGCTATGATCCCGCAGAAGATAATTCATCAATGGCAAGAACAACCGGATTTACCTGCTGTGCCGCTGCGAGATTTTTGCTTGAGCATCAGTATGATAGAAAAGGAATTTGTCCGCCGGAATATCTCGGAGAAGATGAACATTGTTTTAAGTTCATTATTTCTTATTTAAAAAATAAAGGTATCAGAATAGACCAATCATAACTATCTATAAATTCAGGAGAATTGAAATGAGAAAACTACTATCAATACTTTTTATTATATCAGTAATCCTTTCCGGGTTCTCTGCCATCGCTCAGGTAGAAAGAAAAGAAATTGGCAATCTAGTTATAGAAAACATTCCCGAAATTCCTCAACAGCTCAAGGATAGAATTTTTCAGTATCAGAGCACTCGCTCAGCTTCATTTCAGGATTGGCTTCGTAATGATGAAGGAATTTTAATCTCGACACGCTTTGGTGAAACAGCACAGTTTCATAAAGTAAAAATGCCGGGAGGAACAAGAGAACAAATTACCTTTTTCCCTGAACCTGTTAGTGGTGCAACGGTTTGCCCCGATAAAACCAAAAACATTTTCCTCTTTACTAAGGATGTTGGCGGTGGGGAATTTTATCAGATTTTTTATTTCGATATGAATGATGGAAGTTACAAAATGTTAACCGATGGCAGTTCGAGTAATGGTGGTGTTTCCTGGAATAACAAGGGAGATAAATTTTCTTTCTTTAGTACAAAAAGAAATGGAACAGACTGGGATATTTATGTTGCCGATATAAATAATCCGGAAAATGCTGAGATGGTTTTGAGTGAAGGCGGTGCCTGGGGTGCTGCAGATTGGTCTCGGGATGATAAGTCTTTGATTGTTGGAAAATACGTTTCAGCAAATGAAAGTTATTTCTATGTTCTTGATTTAGGTACAAAGACTCTCACGCAGATTAATCCTTCTCCTGAAAAAATAGCTTACGGCGGCACTAAATTCTCTAAAGACGGCAACGGAATTTTCTTTACTTCTGATGAGAAAAGTGAATTTAAAAGACTTCGCTATTACGACTTTGCATCCAAGTCAATTACCGTTCTCACTGAAGATATTAACTGGGATGTTGGTTCAATTACTTTATCAGAACAAGGTGATAGACTTGCCTTTACAGTTAATGAAGGCGGAATGGCTAAACTATATCTTCTTGACACCAAAACAATGAAATATGAAAAAGTACCAGGTCTTCCTGTTGGACAGGTTTACGGATTATCATTTCATCCTGATGGGAAAAAACTTGCACTTGTTCTAAACACCCCGCAAACTCCCGGTGATGTTTATGTGATGAACTTATCGGATTATTCACTTGAACGCTGGACATACAGTGAAGCAGGCGGATTAAATACTTCCGCTTTCGTTATTCCTGAATTAATTCAATATCCTACTTTTGACGGAGTTGATGGCAATCCGAGAATGATTCCTGCGTTCATCTACAAACCAAAAGGCAGCGGACCTCATCCTGTTGTAATTGATATTCACGGTGGTCCTGAAGGACAGGCTGTGCCTTCGTTTAACCCGATAAATCAATATTATGTTAATGAGTTGGGGATAGCCGTTATTGAACCAAATGTTCGCGGCTCAACGGGTTATGGAAAAACTTATCTTGCGCTTGATAACGGGTACAATAGGGAAAATTCAGTAAAAGATATTGGTTCACTTTTAGACTGGATTGAAAAACAAC
Organism: Ignavibacteriaceae bacterium; assembly: GCA_013388525.1. Next base: position 29,849 of record JACAFA010000128.1, read on the forward strand.
CCGACCTGGATGCGAAACGCATCGCTGTAACTGGCGGTTCATATGGCGGATATATGGTTCTTTCTTCAATGTTCAACTATAATGACAGAATAAAATGCGGAGTTGATATTGTAGGTATCAGTAACTTCGTTACTTTTCTGGAAAGCACACAGGAATACAGAAGAGATTTACGCAGAGTTGAATACGGAGATGAACGCGATCCGGAGATGAGAGAATTTTTGAATGGCATTTCTCCGACAACAAACGCACATAAAATCACAAAGCCATTGTTTGTGGTTCAGGGATTAAACGATCCGCGCGTTCCGTACACTGAAGCTGAACAGATTGTTGATATTGTTAGAAAAAATGGTGGCGAGGTTTGGTACCTTCTTGCAAAAGATGAAGGTCATGGTTACAGGAAGAAAACCAATCGCGACTTTTACATCTGGTCTGAGGTTTTGTTTTTAGAGAAATATTTATTGAAGTGAAAATTAATTTAAATGTATTAAATAGCTTTGAGCTCACGTAAGTTCACGACTTTTTTTGTTAATGTAAAATTGATGTTGACTGTCATTCCGGTCGATCCGGCAGATACTGGACAAGAACCGGAATCCAACACCCAGGTTTTTTAATGGATTCCGTGTCAAGCACTGAATGATAGCGAGCTTTATTTGTTTTTTTGAGGATATGACAACAGGATTGAAAATACTTTTTATGATTTCTTATGTATCGGGTGTTTTATGTGCACAGGTCGAAGAAAAATATCAAAGCCACCTTTCTGATTCGACATACAGATTTCAAGGTATAATTCCTCCGGTAGAATTTCAATATGATCTGAATGAATTTTTCAGAGCACCACTAACACAGCAAATACCTGACAATATTTTATTCGCTGATAATCCTAAAACAATCTGGCTGCGTACTGAATTATTAATCTCTTATAATTCTCAAACTGGTAATGATAAATTAAACACCCACTTTACTTCGTCTTTATACGAGCAATACCTCAGAGATTCTGAATTTGACATGTTGCGTTACGTTTTAGGAACGGTGCAAGCAGGTGCAGTTGGTTACATGGCTTACAGACATATAAAAAAATATGGTTTCTGGAAATAAAGAAATAGCAACTCCTGACGACAATAACTCACGTCATAAATGCCCGAAAGGAAAGACGTTTACTCTTTTTTCCCTTTATATTGATTTGTTTTGATGTTAGTATGAGAGGTATAATTTTTGTCTAAGTGTGAGCATTTTATAATAATTAAGGAATCTTTTATGAAACTCTATCGTAAGTATTTATTGCGTTTTACTTTTTTGATGACTGTTTTTTCAATCTTCTTGGCTGGGTGTAACTCAGTAGAGACAGTTGATTCAAAAATCTCATTAAGTCTTGCAAGCACTTCGTCATTTCAAAAAATTGCAGTCGATACTTTACAGCTTGATACTGTCAAAATTCTTCTTCGGGATATAAAGATAAAAAATCAATCAACTAATGATACTATGAGCGTCAAGGTTGGACCGGTTGTTGTCTATCTGGATCTTAGTGGAGTTACTACTGAATTTGCAGTAGGAAATATTCCTCCGGGCAATTATGACAGAATAAAATTTAAAGTTCATAAAATTGAAGGCTCAGAAATTCCGCCAGATCCTGAATTCAAGGAAGGAATGAATGAATCACTTCGATATTCAGTAATTGTTAAAGGTATTTTTAATTCTGCTCCGTTTATTTACAAGTCCCGAAAACCAGCGCATCAGGATTTAAAACTTGATTCTCCTCTTGTTGTGGAAGAAAATGGAGTTGCAAATCTTACAATTTTAGTCGACCCGTTTTCATGGTTTAGTGATGGCTCAAATGTTCTGGATCCAAATGACACTTCCAACACGAATAAAATAGATAACAACATAAAAGACTCATTCAAAAAAGCTTTTCAAAGCAAATAAATTTTATTTAACGCAGCAAACCGAGGCTGTCTCATAACTCAAATTCTTATGGTAGTCGCAAGCTTTAGCTTGCGAAAATTTAATAAATACGCAACTTAAAAGTTGCGGCTACCGGATTTTTAAGACTTATGAGACAACCTCTTTTTTATTTCTGCAGATAGCAAATCAAATTGCCGTTCAAACCAATCAATAAGCCGTCCGTTTAATAAATAAGCTTTTTGCAACAAATCATAATAGTTCAGGAAACTCAAAACACTTTCCTGCGTCTTAATTTCAGGTTTAACAAATAAAAAGGTATAACAATGAAGAACTTTACTAATACATTAAAAGCAAAGATAACAAGTCCTTTGCTGATTGGCATAATTCTCTTTTTCAGTCTGTCTTCTATTTCCTGCGGCAGCACAACAACAGATTCTCTAAGAAAAGATGAAGCAAAATATCTTTCATTCTATGAAACTGTTGATGGTGAAACCGTACATTGGGAAGTAAATTTTTTCGGAAATGAAATAACTTCCATCTATAAAAACGGAAATAAAATTCCTGATGATCTGGTTGCTGATTATAAGGATAAAGTGTATGATCAGCTTGATGAGATGAGATATGGTGGAAAGAAATATAGTTTCAGAATGCATTTCCCTGCCGGAGAGGATTTTGAATTTGATATGGATCAGCTTCATAAAGATCTGGAGGAAATGAGAAAAAATCTTCCTGAGCACAAAGAGCATTTCGAGTTCTATCAGTTTGATAATGAAGAGTTTGAAAAGCAAATGGAGGAGTTGAAAAAAGAACTCGAGGAAAACAAGTTGGATTTCTACAGGTTTGAATTCGACGAAAAAGAGTTCAAAGAGCAAATGGAAAAACTTCAGAAGGAACTTAAAGAAAATCTGCCGAAGTGGAAAAATTTTAAATTTGAGTTGAAAGAAGAAGATACGGAAGTGTAATTATCAGTGTTAATAATTTTTTTGCTTTGCGAACTTAGTGAGTCAGTGAACTATTTCTGCTAAGTGGTTGTTTTCCATTCAATCACTAAAAAAGAAAAGTTCATTATAATGTCAAAAAAATATCTAATCGTTGGTGGAAGCTCGGGAATTGGTCTTGCTCTTACGAATCGTCTTGCCACTGAAGGAAACAAAGTAATTGTATTAAGCAGAAATAAGAATCGGCTTGAGCTTAATGATAATATTGAGCATCATAAGTTTGACGTACTTGATCCATCTGAAAATCTTCCAGCATTTGAGCAGGAAATAAATGGACTTGCGTATTGTCCCGGCTCAATAAATTTAAAACCTTTCAAGAGTTTCAAAGAGCAGGAATATATTGATGACTTCCGGATAAATGCATTGGGAGCTGTAAAAGTTATCAATCAATATCTGACAAATCTTAAAAAATCAGAAAAGTCTTCGATCGTTTTATTCAGTACAGTTGCAGTTCAAACCGGAATGCCGTATCACGCATCAATTGCGATGGCTAAAGGTGCGGTTGAAGGATTAACCCGTTCACTTGCTGCTGAGTTTGCACCAAAGATCAGAGTCAACGCAATTGCTTCTTCACTAACAAACACTCCTCTCGCAGTTAAACTTTTAAGCAGTGATGAAAAGAAAGAAGCTTCCGCAAAAAGACATCCGTTAAACTCTATTGGCAAAGCAGAAGATATTGCAAACGCCGCATTTTATCTTTTGTCTGAAGAATCCGGCTGGGTAACGGGACAAATACTTCACGTTGATGGCGGAATGTCTTCTATAAGATTATTATAATATTAACTTTTCATTACGAAAGTCAGATTTGAACTAATATCAGAATGTCTCTGTTATAAGATTTGAATATATCTATAAAAGGAAATCAAAATGGAAAATAATAAGCAATTACAAACTCTTGAAGATGACGAAATAGGTGAAAATCACCATTTTACATCTATTGATACACCACTTCACGATGATGCATTCAAGATTGATGATGATTTGAAAATTGAGTTGATAGAAAAAAACTTCAAAGAGATTATGCATGTTCTCGGTCTCGATTTAAATGATGAAAGTCTGAAAGATACTCCGAGAAGAGTTGCTAAAATGTATGTGAAAGAAGTTTTCAGCGGATTAAATCCAGACAATAAACCAAAAGCAACAGCATTCACCAACAATTTTAAGTTTAAAGAAATGCTGGTTGAAAAGGACATTACAATTTATTCTTATTGCGAACATCACTTTGTACCGATTTATGGAAAAGCACACATTGCTTATTTTCCCAACGGACACGTGATTGGATTATCAAAGCTAAATCGCATCGCTCAATATTATGCAAAAAGACCGCAGGTTCAGGAGAGATTAACAATTCAGATTGCGAATGAATTAAAAGAAGTTCTCGGAACCGAAGATGTAGCGGTAATAATTGATGCTAATCATATGTGTGTTGCATCACGCGGAGTTAATGATGTAAACAGTTCGACGATTACTTCAAGTTATAATGGCAGATTCCTCAATGAAGCAGTAAGATCGGAATTGTTAAAATATATTTATTCAAAGTGACGGAATTATTAATATTTTTATATTGAGCCGTCCTTACCGACGGCTTTTTTATGTGATGACTCTCATCAAAGAACAGTAAGTTATTCTATAAATTTGAGTTGACTGCTTAGAATAAAAAACTGTTAAACAGTTAATCAATTAATGTTTTGGTTTTTATTAGTACCGGGATTAATCCCGGTGTTAATGACGAAAGATGAATATTTATAACCGTTTCAACGGTTTACAAAAAGAGGCGGTCAACTTAATTAATGAATTTAAAATAGAATTATTAAAAAAGAATTATGAAACGAATAGTTATAGTAGGTGCAGGTTTCGGCGGACTGACTGCAGCAAAAGAGCTGGCGAAAAAAGATTTTAAAATCACCATAATTGATAAAACAAATCATCATCTCTTCCAACCATTGCTTTATCAGGTTGCAACAGCAGCACTATCACCTGCTGATATTGCAATCCCTATTCGATCTGTTTTTAGTGAGAATAAAAATGTTGAGGTATTCCTTGGTGAAGTGAAATCTATTGATA
>JACAFA010000293.1 GCA_013388525.1 Ignavibacteriaceae bacterium
TCTCTTGCAGTTAATGAATTGACCAGCGATTTAAACTTCTCAATTTCATTTTGCTTCTTAATCAGCTCGTCGCTTCTGGTTAAAGCTTCTTCAATGGCTTTAAGCAATTCTTTGTCATCTATCGGTTTTTGAAGAAAACTTACTGCCCCTTTTTTCATCGCCTCAACACTCATGGGAATATTTCCCTGCCCACTGATAAAAATGATCGGAAGATTTTCAAATTTAGTTTCAATTTCTGACTGCAGTTCAAGTCCTGTTTTCCCCCCGAGAAAAACATCAAGCAGGATGCAACCTGTACTGTTATGATTTTTTGTTTCTAATAATATCGCTGTACTAGGAAAGGATTCTGTTTGATAACCTTCAGACTTCAGCAGCAGTGAGAGACTTTGCCTGACTTCCTCATCATCATCTATTATAAATATTTTCGAGTTGTGTTTATTCATCTTTAATAATTTTCAGACTGAATGAAAATTTTGCACCGCCATCTGGTATATTTTCTGCCCAGATTTTTCCTTCGTGATCTTCAATAATTGAGCGGCAGATTACCAGTCCGATTCCCGTACCCTCTTTTTTTGCGGTGATGAATGGTTTAAATAGTTTGTCTTTTTCGGCTTCATCTATTCCTGTGCCCCTATCACTGACAGAAACAATTACATTCGTATTATTAATAGAATCAGAGATAGTAATTACTTTTTTCGAAGCATTTATTTTTCCCATCGATTGAGACGCATTAAAAATTAAATTTAGCAGGACCTGTTGAATCTGAATCCCATCTGCAAAAATATAAACCGGTTCATCTGTCAAATTAACAATTAACTTTATATTGCGTAATGAGGCTTCGTTCCGGTAAACGGATGTCACCTCATCAATTAATGAATTAAGATTAACCTTCTCTTTTTCCCTGCTCTCAAGCTTCATCATTCCCCTGATGCTGCTAAGTATTGATGCACCTCTTTTATCATTCTCAACAATTTTTTGAAAAATTTGTTTGAGAAGTTCAGGAGTCGCCTCATTAGAATCGATGAAATTAATCCCGGCTTGCGCTGTACTTAAAATTGCAGTTAGTGGTTGATTCAACTCGTGTGAAAGTGAAGCGGTTAATTGCCCGAGTCTCAAGCTTCTGTCCTCGTGCAGGAATTCTCTATACCTGTTTTCTGTTTCTATAACCTTTTTAGTCATAAGTTTTTGATTTCTGTTCAGACGAATCAGGTTTACTATCATCATGCTTTGTAAAACCAGAAATAGTATTATTGCACCTAAAATCCATTTATATTCATATAAAAAATTAAATTCTTTAAATAGAATTATGCTTTCTTCAGGTATCAAATCTGAGTTTTCAAGATTCCAGCGTTTCAATTCTCTCCAGTCAAATGCATAATCATAATAATCACTTTCAGAAATCTTTATTGAATTTGGATCAGTTCCGTCTAATATTTTAACAGCTACTTTTCCCGTAAGCGAACCAGCCTTAGCAAAATTCATTATGTATCCACCAACAGCACCTTCACCGAGACCTAAATCGGAAAGATGAAAGATAGGAGCATTTGCTTCAATTCTGATTAACCTAATAGCCTCGGTATTGTGGTAAGGGACTAATTTGCTATCAGTGGTATAATAAGGTATGAAGATTATCGTACTATCCGGCAGCTTTTTAACCAGTTGAAGAGTTTCGTTCATTGATAAATCAGTATCGAATGTTATTTTTTTATTACCGAGTATTTTACCTGCCGCCTCTTTAGTTACTAAAGCTAAAAACTTGTCAAGTCTAGATGTGCCTGATATAAAGCTAATCGATGTGGCTTCAGGAAATAAAGACAGCGCAGTAGAGAATGTTTTATCAATATTAAATTTTAAAGGCAGAACGGCAGTCTTATTATTTAAATGGAAATCAGTTTCATAACCAAAATTTGAAAAATCCAGATCGAGAACAACTGTTGGTAAACTAAGCAAATAATCATCTGCATTTTTTTTAACCGGATCAATGATCCCTACACCGACACAAATTAATAAATCCAGATTAATTTCACGATATTTTTCGTTGTACTTATCAAAAACTTCCTTTGGATAATCCCATTGAGGGTAATGGGCAATATCAAGATATTCAGCCTGCAGCGTGTAATTACTTCCAACTTGATTAGCAATTTCTTCCTCAATTCCTTTGAGTATTCTTCTATAGGCTGGTCCATCGGATGCATAAGCAAAGAGAATGAGTATGTTTTTATTATCCTTATTCTGCTGCGAATTGTCGAAAGGAGCGGTAAGAATAGTAAGCAATGTTGTTATTGATAATATTAAAGACTTTTGCATCATAAATTAAAAATAGTTTAAAGCGACAATTCGTAAGCAAATTGCCGTTGTAAAATAGGAATTTTAGAGGAAAATTTCAGAAGAGAAATCAGATGGAAGTGTCCAGATAGCGTTGATTTATGAGGATTTTTTTTCTCCAGATAAATACTTCCCGATCAGAATACCAATTATTACAGTCAGATATAACTGACCAAATAAGGCGAGAAAAATTGCAAATGTTCTTGCAAGAGGTGTTATTGGAAGAATATCTCCGTAACCAGTTGTTGTGATTGTAACAAAACTAAAATATAAGAATTGATGAAACTGACTTGAGTAAGTGCTGTTTAGCAAAAATGCAGTCGGTACAAAAAACATGATTACCGCAGCCAGAATCGCACCGCAAAATCCAAACAAAACATAAACCGCAACTGCGCTGAAAATCACATCAGTATCTACTTCCTTGCTTTTTACAACTCCGACTAAAAGATTAATTGCAACCATTATAAAAAACAGTACAAATAAAATTCTGTTCACAAGTTCTAAGTAGGCGTTATCGGTTATTGCAGTAATTAAAGTTAGAATAATAATAAAGTAACCAGATCGTTTGATTGCCCTTAATAAATTGGTGCTTTTCTTCAAAGTAAGAATAGCTGATAAAAGTATAAAGCTGAGAAAAATAAAATTAAAGTAGTTTGCTAAGTGTGCATTCCAATAATACGGAGAACATATTATCAATAACAAAATGCTGACAATCAGAGAAATCTGTGTGTGATCTGAAAGTATTTTTGATATTTTCTTTACCATAAGTCCGCTCCAAAATATTTATTCGACTCAATGAGATCGAATGTTACTTAATATATCCCATCCGATTAAGTTCACCAACAACATTCTTACTTACTGCTTTAACTACATCGCCTGTATTTTTTGGCTCGAACGATTGAGACTTTGCACTCCAGATCAGTTTTGCATCTTTCGTTTCATAAAGATTGGTTCTCATATGAACTACTTTTTCTTCAGCTAAATAATCGGAGTTAAAATAGTACGATGCAGTTGAAGCATAAAATCCATAAAAGCCTACGCCGACATGGACATTCCCGGAACCGGCAGTATAAAGAGTTTTGTCAGTGCTTTCACCGCCTTCTATTGCGACAAGGACAGCATCAACATTTTTATCCTTAAAATATTTCTCAAATGTTTCCCGGTTTAATTGCTCACCTTTCGGTAGTTCCTGCCAGGCAGTGAGCACTTCAACATTATACGACATCAGTTGAGTACGGAATTCATTTTCATACACCTTTTTCTTCCATTCATCTGCTGTCATTCCTAGAACCAGTATTTTTTTAATCTCTTTTCCTGCAAATGCGTTATCAGAATAAATATCTGTCAGTTCTGTTGATGGACTGCAGGAAAAAATAATTATAGTTATTAGTAAACCTGAAAATATTTTGATGAGATTTTTCATTATAAAATTTAACCTTTCTTTATTGAACAGGAACTTTTGAAAAAATTTTTAATCCGACTATGCCGATTACAATCAGCAGTATAAAAAATATTCTTATGAATTCTTTGGATTCACCAAACAGAATTATCCCGAGGATTGCAGTTCCAAAGGCTCCGATGCCTGTCCAGATTGCATAAGCAGTTCCGATTGGAATGGTTTTAACCGCTGATGATAAAAAGTAAAAGCTTAAAATCATCGTTGCAATTGTAATAACACTTGGCCAGAGTTTAGTAAAACCTTCTGTGTATTTAAGTCCGACTGCCCAGCCGATTTCAAATAATCCTGCAATGAAGAGATATATCCATGCCATTTTTTATTTCACTTTAGTTTTTATTTAATTAGCAATTAATTATCAGCTTCTTGTTTCGTCAGCTGTGTCGAGAGTGAATTGAAATCAACTGAATGAGAAAGCAGATCAACAAAAGTTTTTATACCAACAAACAAAAGTATAATCGAATAATTTATATCAACATTAAAAAAGGAACCTATAATACCAATAAATCCTCCAAGAACAATTGTTATATGCATTGGGATAATTCTTAAATACGGAGCAAACATAATCGCACCGAGGTTTGGAATTTCTTCCGGCGGATTCCGGAGCGATTGAATATATTCAATCAAATAACTAACGAAGAAAACCAGAGAGGTGAACCAAAGATAATTATGCATTGAGCCTGATGTATTTGTCTTTCCTATTTCCGAAAATCCTCCAATGAACATTGCGTATACAAAGTGAAAAAGTCCATAATGAAACAGGAAGAAAATTCCAGTGGATATTTTTGTTGCTTTCGTTGCTTGAAGTTCTTTCCCGCCACTTCTGAAATTTTTTGTTGAAAATTCTTTAAGAGAAATTATTTTCACAAAATTAAATACACCAATTATTACACTCTGAATCCAGTAAATCCAGAGAACTTCAAGTGCACTTAAATTATCAACTATCACAAAAAATATTACAATAACATTTGAAAAGATGAGCATCCATGTAGAAGGCCTGGTGAAATCAACTTTAGCCCAAAGTTCAGATAATTTTATTTTTTGCCGCTTAACCATTAAAAATATTTTTTTTGATTGGTGTTTAATATATGGAATTGATGCGATTCTACTACCCTGCGTAAGCAACTTTCAGCTTTTTATGATCGAGAGCTTTTGCGAGCGCAAAATCTTCTTCGGTTATTTTTTCTTCATCACCGTAGTAGTTGTGCTCAACGCTGTCTTTCATCAGGCTTGATTGAAGAGCAGACGAAGAAAGCACCTGCAAATCATCAACAACAAGATTTGTGTGATCATTCACATCCACTCTTCCGGTAACGAGGTATGGTCCCATTGACAAAGTAAGCTCTGCAACCCGGTAATAAACTTTCGGAAAGATGACCGACTCAAAAGTTCCGGTGAGGTCTTCGAGCGAAAGAAATTTCATTATCTCCCCGCTTTTTGTCTTTATTCTTTTTGATGTCATATACCAGCCTATCATCTTCACTCGCCGTCCTTTGTTCCTCAGCATATCTTTTGCAGAGACAATTCCTTTCTGTTCAATCCATTCCTTGAAGAAATGAAGCGGATGACGTGTTACCATATAACCGAAAGCTTCGTATTCCTCTTTGCAGATTCCGGCAAGTGTGTAGTTCAAATCGGTTTTAACATCTTCCTCCAAAGCAAAAGTTTCACTCAGGAAAAGATCGTTGTAGCTTTCTTCAATTATTTTTCTTCGATGAATATAAATATCCAGCAGACGGAGTAATGTCGGTCGCGTCTGTTTGAAACATCCCATTGCACCGCACTTGATAAGCAAAGCAGTTTCTTCATAAGCAAGTTTTGTGCGGACAAGAAAATCTGCGAGCGAAACATATTTGCCGTTGCGTTTTCTTTCTTCAACAATTTTTTCAATTGCACTGTAAGAAAGATTTTTGATTGCTTTCAGCCCAATACGAATTGCTCTTCCCTTCCCAACATATTCTTTTTCGCTTTCATTAATTGAAGGAAGTTCTATCTTCAAACCCAAACGCTTTGATTCCTCGATGTAAACTGCCGGCGAATAAAAACCGCCGCCGTTGTTGAGAACGCTCGCCATAAACTCAGCCGGATAGTGAGCTTTAAGAAAAGCAACCTGGTAAGAAAGCAATGCAAATGATGCACTGTGTGCTTTGCAGAAAGAGTAACCTGCAAACGATTCAATCTGCCGCCAGAGTTCTTTACTCTGGTAATCGGTTAATCCTTTTTCTTTGCAGGAAACGAAAAACTTATCAACTATCCTTTGCATTGCGTGGTGCGAACGCATCTTTCCGCTCATTGCTCTGCGAAGAAGATCTGCATCTTCAAGACTCAATCCTGCAATGTGATGAGCAACCTTGATTACATCTTCCTGGTAAATCATCACTCCGTAAGTTTCGCCGAGATAGATTTCCATTTCGGGCACAAGATATTCTCTTCGTGAAGGATCTTTATGACGAGCTATGAACTCCTGCATCATTCCGCTCTCTGCAACTCCGGGACGAATAACAGAACTCGCCGCAGTGAGCATCTCAAAAGTTTCAACATCAAGTCTGCGGAGAAGCGAGCGCATTCCCGGCGATTCAATATAAAAGCAGCCAATAGTTTTTCCCGAACGTATTAATTCTTTTGTCGCAGGATCGTTGAATAGCATATCAAAATCGAAGATATCGAAATCAATATTGCCGGTGTGTTTAGGTATCGGCGGATAGAGCGTGTGTATCTTTGTCTGTCCGCGCCACTCCGGTGGAATTTGGTAAATTAGTAAATCTTCTGTTTTTGAGCTGTTTTCAAACATATTATAGTGAACATTTGCACACTATAATATAATCTTTTAAAATTTAAATGCAAGAGAGAATTTGATTACGGATTGTGGATTTCGGATTTCAAATATTTATGAGCAATGTATTAATCAGCCTTCTTTTGATTCATCAAATTTTATTTTGAAACAGCAACTAAAAATTAATTATCTGTTTGCGGTAAAATACAATCACTTCTGTCTGGTCTGAGAATTGCCTAATTACTAGTGCACAACTTCTTTGAGAATAGAATTGTGATCATACAACAACGATTGGCTGTTCGGTAACTTTTCCGGGCAGCCTTTTTTTATTATAAAACTTAATTATTCACCCTTAACAATTTTTATATTAATTTTTTCATTCGAGTATTGCGTTTATGTTTTAAATTATTTTAGTTTCGGTAGGCTTTAACAATTCGTAAGGTGAAACTATGCAAACAGATGATGTTCTAAACTGGGTTTGTCAGTACTGCGGAGAGGAGAATGAAATTTGGGTCGATCTTACTGTTAAAGGGGACCAGGACTTTATCGAAGATTGCGAAGTATGCTGCAGACCGAACAGAATACTGATCAAACACGACAAGGAAGATGAAGAGTATATCCTTGTTGAGTCACGAATTACAGATGAGTAGTTATCTCTTTTTCCGAATGTAGATTTTCAAACAATAAACTGACTTCAAATTCCATTGATTAAACTTAAAAGGAATTTGCAGCTGCAATCATCATCTGAATATGTTATTCGACGCTTAAGCCTTCCCTCAATCTTATAATCGTCATATCTTCATCTGCTCTCTTCCGAACGATTCCGAATATAAGAGCAACATTTAGTGCAGCCGAAATAATCAGCAGGAGAATTAATAGCATCATATAAACCTCCTTAGTTGATAAATTTAACTAGTTCTCTATGTCCTCTACTTGATCTTTTCTTGTTCTTTTTCCAAAATTTCAATTAGTCCATAATCATTCTTAAA
>JACAFA010000270.1 GCA_013388525.1 Ignavibacteriaceae bacterium
TTACTTTATTTTCGCTTGCACGATTCATAGGGCGTTTACCTCCTTATTTTTTTATTGCTTATTTAGGTAAACGCTCTCTTTTTTTCTACTCCTCTTTACACAATTTTTGTAACGCTAATCATCCCGTATTGACTGAAAGTCATCCTGAATTTATTTCAGGATCTGAGTCTGTCCCGGGATCTCTTGTTAAAGCATAATTTGGATGAGAACCTGAATCAAGTTCAGGTTAAAGAACACAGAATACTTGGTGATCAGCAACCAAAATTAATCCGCCAGTAGTTGATTCTCACTATATTTTTATTTAGTTTTTAAAATAATTAAGGAAAAGTTCGGTGAAGATAAAAATTAAATCTGAATTTCTTCCAAACCCACCAAATAATTACGAACCTCACGGGAGAAAGCAACATAGACTAATCTACATTCTTGTGTGGAATGGTGCCTGCCCTATAATTTTTTCAGACTTAAATGAATGAGTGATTGAGATGAAAAATTTTATACTTGTCATCATAATGTTACTAGCCACCGGTACTAAACTTATTGCCCAATGGTCTACTGATCCAAATAACAATTTAATTGTCGGTTATGGATTAGATCCGCATATCTGCAGTGACAGCGCAGGCGGTTGTTATATTACATATGATTACCATAGTACTTCCTACCCACGATGGCTAGCACTTGAAAGATTAGATAAATATGGCTATAAGCCCTGGGGTATAAATAAGCGAATACTTGGTGAATCACCAGATCAATCAGGTGCAGAAATAATAGAAGACGGTTCAGGCGGGGTTATAATAAGTTATATAGATCGTTATGAAAATCTTCCTTACTGGACACAGAGAGTGAGAGTGCAAAAAGTTGACAGCAATGGTAACTTTTTATGGGAACCAACAGGAGTAAAAATAACATTGGATGAAATAAATCAGGGTACACAAAAAATTGTTAGTGATGGTGAAGGAGGTGCAGTAATCGTTTGGGTAAATACACTTGCAGAATATAAAGTTAACAGGATAAGCAGTGAAGGACAAAGAATGTGGGGGGACAGCGGAATAGTAGCGGGTATAAATGGCTATTACGACCCTCCAAGATTGATAAGAGCAAGTGATGGAAATTATTATCTGGAAATAAGAGAGTTTATCTATAAAATAAACAGTGGCGGAAATATAGTACGAGTAGATAGTGTTTCGCTTGGATATATAGTTCCTGACCCAGAGGGCGGAATAGTATTAAGCGGCAGAGTATGGACAGGAATGATTCCAAAACTTGTAGCACAAAGAAAAGACTCGCTTGGTAATAATCTTTGGCAGGAGCCTTATGTTGAGATTGCCGATAGTCTTTATATAAACACTCAGTTGAGAATCCAATACAGTAACAGTTACTACTTTTATGGTTGGAGCGGTACAAAAAATGGAGTGAACCGTATTGCACAATTTCAAGCGTTAAGATCAGATGGTAGTAAGTTGTATCCTGAAGGAAGTATTGCAATTAGTGACAATTCGCCCTTAAGTGTAGCAGGAATTATTCAATCGGATGCAAGCAAGACAATTTTTATTTGGAACGATGATCCAAATTTACCGGATTCTACTTTAACTCAAATGTATGATACACTTGGTAATAAAATATGGATTGAAAATGGGGTTGTTGTGGCTCATCCTGCAATTTCTTATCAAACTTACACAACAGATGTATATGGAGGATATATTATAGGTGGTATCATAAATGAATTTACAGTTGTAGCTCAACAAGTGAGTAAATATGGTAATTTAGGAGAGATAATTACTTCGGTGCCTCAAGAACATCAGGAAATCTTACCACTTGAAACTATACTATACCAAAACTACCCTAATCCCTTTAACTCATCCACCATAATTCGCTTTCAATTACCAGTAGCAAGTGAAATAAATATTGATCTTTATAATGTTCTTGGAGAGAAAGCACAAACGATTGTTAACGGTTTTTATTCAAGTGGAATACATACTATTAATTTTTCATCTTGTAAACTCTCATCAGGTATTTATCTATACAAATTGAAAACAGAAACACAATCCTTAACCAAAAAATTATTAATTATTAAATAAAAGAAGGAGAAATGAAAAAGTTATTATACATTTTGGTTTTAGTGTTGCTGATTTTATCGAACTACAAAATATTAAATGCTGCGCCGTTTGATACGGGGATGATTACACTCAAACAGCCAAACGATGTTACATTCACAGGAAGAATATGGGGAGATGAATTTATTTATTGGATGGAAACCGAAAATGGTTATCGGTTTGTGGAAACATTTGAAGGGTGGTATTATTATGCAGCATTAGATCAAAATGGAGAGTATACACCGACAAATTACAAAGTAGGTATAGATTCACCACCATCGTCAGCTTACCAGCTTGAAAGATCTCAGGCAAGGCTAAATGAAATAAATGAACAAATAGAACAATTCAATGAACAGATTGAAATTAACAGGCAATGGTTTGTTCAGAAACAAGAAGAAGCGCAAGGACAGCCCGTCACATTAAAAGTTGGTATTATCTTAATTGGGTTCACAGATACATTACATTATCAAGGAGGAAACAGACCAAATGGTTACTTAACAACAGATTTTGATAGCATGATGTTTTCGTATAATTATTGGACTGGAGTTCAGGGAAACCAGAAACATCCAGAAGAGGAAGCGATTTTCGGTAGCTTCAGAGATTACTGGCATCAAATATCAATAGGTAAATTAAGAATAGAAGGGCGTGTTGCAAATAATACAGATCAGAATGGTGTACCTGTGTGGTTGGAAGCAGATTATAATAAACAGCATTATTATGAATCATCAAACTGGCAGGAACTTTCAAACGAAGCTATTGCTAAAGCTTTAGCGGATTCACTAATTGACACAACAAATACTAATTCTCAAAATTATTTTGATAAACTGGTCATAGTTTATGCTGGTGTAGTTAGACAACACGGTGCATTATTAGTTAATGGGCATCGGCTTGGGGGTAAATACATTTTGGTTGCAGAACGTAGTTCGAAAAAATTGATTGAAGGAGCAGAATGGTCATTCACACATATTGGAGTATATGCACACGAATTTGGGCATAATTTAGGATTTAATGATGAGTACGCTTTGATAAATCCTGAATATACTGACATACTAAACTACTGCTTAATGTCTTGGGGAATTTATAATGGTCCTCTGGAAAAAGGTGAATGTCCGTCAATGTTATCACCATATCATAGATTAGATAAAAACTGGGTTAGTTCAATTACAATTCCTAATGACACTAGTGATTTTATCGTGGAGTATGACTATGATAATCCCAAACTATACAGAATCGATCCCATCTATGCTATTGAGGGTGAACATTATATTATGGAATCAAGAAACAGAGAAGGATTTGATTTATATACACCTTCCGAGCCTGCTGATACTATTTATCAACCTGGTAGATTATTAGTATGGCATCATGATATTGATCCATACCCATTTAATGAGGACAAAGATCGTATAATGGTAAAGCCCGCAGATAATGGGTTCGATGATGATACGAAATTAACAGACTTTTTTCCAAAACAAATTATTCCAAACAGTCAGGATTTGACTGATATTACATTACCAGCTTCAACTCTTGGCAGAATAGGTAAAAACTTCTCTAATGAGAGACCCGCTCATTTTTCATTAAATGGTATTGAAAAATTATCCAATGGTAATACATACATCGAAGAAATAAAACTAGATGATAATTTATCTTCGGATACAGCTACAGTTGTAAGAAACTATCAGAGCGGCTGGCGGACTGCAAGTGTACCCGTTGTATTATCAGATTTTTCTGTGCAATCAGTGTTCCCTACCGCAAATAGTGTTTATAAATATCTGGGTGGATATATATCCGTCAGTAACTTAGAAAATGGACACGGCTATTGGGTAAATTTTCAATCTAATACTCAGAAAACATTCGTTGGATGGCCGTTAAACTATCTTGACATAATGGTACTCCCGGGCTGGAATATTACCGGTACTCTCTCAAGTGATTTCCAAATATCAAATATTTGCACAGAACCCGAGAATATAATCGACTACATATATGGATATGAGAACGGTTATGTTCTTATAACCAAAGACAGTTCTTTAATCCCGGGTAAGGGCTATTGGGTTAAAACTAAAAACTTAACTGGTGTAGGACATTTAATCCTGAATAAGTATGGTGATCCTTGCTGGATGCCTAAAATTACTACTTCATTCGACTTAGATTTATCCAAGATGGATAAATTTATTGTTACTGATTCTGCAGGAAACTCGCAAACTCTTTACGTCTCAAACACAGATATTGATACCATAATGGTAAATTTAAAATTAGACCTTCCCCCAATATTCGCTGAATTAGACTTTGATTCTAGGTTTGCGTATAATGATTTTATAAAAAAAGTTTCTGTTGATAGTGGAATAATCGATCTAAATATTCTAGTTCATACAAATGCATATCCGGTAGGTCTAACTTGGGAATTAAATCCGGAGAATGGGCTTAATTATTCATTTATTAATGATAGCGGAACGGGAAAAGTTTCAGCTTCTCTAAATGAATTAAACCAATTAACTTTCTATAAACTAAATGATAATATGATCAGACTATCTGTAATGGCAAACGAGAGAGATGGTTTATCAAATATTCCTTTAGAGTACGCATTGCATCAAAATTATCCGAATCCGTTTAATCCTTACACAACAATAAAATATGATATCATAAAGATGCAAGATGTGAAATTTACAATTTATGATATTCTTGGTCGTGAAATAAAAACTTTAGTAAATGAACAGCAGCAGCCGGGGATTTATGTGATAAGGTGGGATGCGTCGGATGTCTCTAGCGGAGTATATTTCTATCAGCTTAAGACTAAAGACTATATTAATACGAAGAAAATGATATTATTGAAGTGAGGAGGAACAGAATGAAATATTTAATCTTAGTTTTAAGTTTACTTTTCTGTACCTATTCATATTGTCAAACACAAACCCCGGATTTGGTTATCCCTATACAATTTACTTTCCAGTTTGGGAGTGCGCCTATAAATATGCAAGTAGGTTTGGATTCAACTGCCACAGATTGTCTTGATTGTCAAATTGGAGAATCAGAATTACCACCAATCCCACCACCAGGTTGGGAAGCAGTAATTTATTTACCTTATCCTCAATGTCAAGGTAGCTTTGGTGATCCGATTATGGTACATAAAGATTTTAGATTTGGTGAACTTCCTTTTACGGGTACAAAAACACACAAATTTCGGTTTCGACCAGATCTTGGTGTAACTATCCATTGGAACTTTCCGAACGGTTTAACTGGCTTGTTACAGGATGAATTAACCGGCGGTGGAATTATAAATCATCCTATGTCTGGTCAGGACAGTTTTTATGTGTCCAATAATTTTATCGATGAAATAAATATGATATTGGATTATGATAACGTAATACCGGTTGAGATTATATCATTCGCTGTTTCAGTTTTGCAAAATGTAAAAGCAGTGCAACTAAATTGGATAACTGCAACAGAAACAAACAACTCAGGATTTGAAATACAAAGAAACGGTGATAGTCCTCTCCCTGGAGGGGAACGGAAGGGGTGGGTGAGTATCGGTTTTGTTCCGGGATTTGGAACTACAACTGAACCAAAGTCATATTCCTTCAGTGATGAAAATGTTACAACTGGAACTTATAAATACAGACTCAAGCAAATTGACTTTGATGGAAGTTTTGAATATTCAAACGAAATAGAAGTTGAAGTTGATTTTACTCCACAGAAGTTTGTGTTGTATCAGAATTATCCTAATCCGTTTAATCCGAGTACAACAATAAAATATAAGATTCCAAACGTAGAGACGCATCGCGATGCGTCTTTACAAATGGTAATATTAAAAGTATACGATGTACTCGGTAACGAAGTCGCAACGCTTGTCAACGAAGAAAAACAACCGGGAGTTTATGAAGTGCAGTTTTCCGTAGGTCAGGATTCCAGTCCTGATATAGCAAGCGGAATTTATTTTTACACACTTCGGGTTGAGGATTTTGTTCAAACAAAAAAAATGATACTAAACAAATAATCAGTTTAGAGATGACATCTTTTCACGCGCTGTTTAAAATGAAAAAGTTGTCATCTCTTAAATTGGTTTTAATGAAATAAAATTAAATTGTAGAGAAACACAATTATATAACTAAACTAAGAATCATTTGCTGCTTTTATTATACTCCTCAATTGCCATCTTCTCAAGCTCGCTTTTCATTTCTTTAGGTAAGGTAACGGTTTCATAATATTTACCGTCTTTTCCTTTTTGATCCGGAGAAGAAAGAAACAGACCGTTAGCACCATTGACGAGACGAAATCCTTTGATGACAATTCCATCACTTGTTTGAA
>JACAFA010000294.1 GCA_013388525.1 Ignavibacteriaceae bacterium
GAAATGGGAAGCATTGCCTCCGGAATTCAGGCAGCTGATCTGATGCTTAAAACTTCAGAAGTTGAACTCATGATTTCAAGAACAATCTGTTCCGGAAAATATATGACATTAATTGCGGGTGATGTTGCAGCAGTTACATCCGCAGTTGAAAACGCAGTCAACACTATAGGTTTTGGCGTAATAGACCATTTTGTAATTCCGAATGTTCATCCCACAATTTTTCCGGCAATAGTCGGACACAATAATGTTCAGATGCTTGAATCGTTAGGAATTGTTGAATCTTATTCCGTTGCTTCGTTAATTGAAGCTGCAGATGCGGCAGTAAAAGCTGCAAAAGTTCAGCTGGTTGAGCTGCGTTTAGCGATGGCGCTGGGTGGAAAGGCTTTTTTCAGCGTAACAGGCGATGTTGCCGCAGTTACAAGCGCTGTTGAAGCAGGCACCCGGGTTGTTTCTGAAAATGGATTACTTGTTAATAAAGTGGTAATTGCTAATCCTCGCCAGGAACTTCTCTCAGAGATGATCTGAAAACAATTTATACTTACTAAGAATTTTCATCTATCGATTTTTCACATCTTTTTCTTTGATACATCTAATACACTTGACAATTAATTTTAAAATATTAAATTGTACTTAGAATTAATTCAATCTCTACATCATTCATAAAACATTTCAGCTGTATACTGTTGTTCTTTATGTGAATTAGTTATTACTAAGTTAAGGAGGTCTTAGTATATGACGAAGAAAAAATATCAGTGTGAAGAATGTGGTTATTATTGGGAGAAGAATCCGGCTGAACAAGTTCCTCATTTCTGTCCTGTTTGTTTAAGCAGCAGGATTCACAGATCGGCAAGACATAAAAGGTTTGCAAAAAAAGCCCGTGTAAATGTTAGAAGAACCCACTCAGTCATAGTGGGAAGATAACAACAATCAAAATAAGGAGTGATGCATATGAAAGTTGCAATTGAATCGAATGATGGGATAACCATCAAATCACCTTTTTTGCCAACGAAAGGATATGTTGTTTACGATGTTGTTGAGTCAGACATCGTTGGTTCTGAATACAGGGAAAGCAGCGGGAAAGATAAACGGCTTAACGACGGAAATGATATTGTTGCCGAGAAAGTACGCTCATTATTGAATGATTGTACGGCTGTAATTTCCCGCGGAATGGATCGCACCAACCTGGATGTTTTGAAAAAGGAAGGAAAAGATGTTTTCATTACTTTTAAAACATCCACAAAAGATGCTGTCCGGTTGTATATGAGGGAATTGCTGATGAATAATAAAATGGCTCATTAATTCTAAGAGAGAAAGAAATAGTAAATCGAACCTTTCTTGAAGATCTGTTTTAATGGTAATTTTTTAGGGTTATAAATACTCTATAAATAATTACGTCCTTTCCTGTACTTGTAAAGCACATAAAATCCCTTATTTTTCGGCACGTTAAATTTCTATTCTAATAACTTCAACAGAAATAAATTATTATGGCTTCTAACAGCAGACCAACTTGGGATGAATACTTTTTAAAACTTGCAATGCTTGCTTCAGAAAGAGCAACCTGTCCAAGAATGCACTGCGGATGTGTTCTTGTTAAAGACAGGTTTGTGCTTGCTACAGGTTACAATGGTTCTCTGCCCGGTCAGCCTCATTGTGATGATGTTGGTTGCCTGATAGTTGATAACCATTGTGTGCGCACAAATCATGCTGAAATAAATGCTCTCGTTCAGGCAACCACTCATGGTGTTAACATCAAAGGAGCCACCGCGTATGTAACAAACATGCCTTGCACTACCTGCGCAAAAGCATTAATCGCCGCAGGAATAAAAAGAGTGGTTGTATTCTCGGATTATCATGATACTCTTGCCACAAAATTTTTCAATGATGCAAATGTTGAAATTGTAAAGGTTGAAATGCCTGACAAACTGATCAGGTATGATCTTGATAACTATTCTTCTGCAAAGAAAACAGAAAAGTCAAAGTAGAAAAACTTGACCGGCTCAAAATCTTTTCGTTATCTGCTCATTCTTCTGGCAATAATTTTTTGGGGAACATCGTTTGTTGCTACAAAAACAGTATTGAACGAAATCAAACCCGTTACCATAATAATACTTCGGTTAATACTTGCCTCAATTCTTCTAACTATCATTGCTCTCTCTACAAAAAGAAAATTTTCAATAAACATCAAAAATCATAGCTGGATTTTTATTCTTGCGCTTGTAGCCGTTTTTCATCTCTGGATTCAGGTAACAGGTTTGCAATACACAACCGCTGCAAACACAGGCTGGATTATCGGGACAGCCCCAATCTTTATGGCAATTTTGGGATTTGTTTTTTATAAAGAGAAGATCACCCCTCTTCAGTTTTTGGGAATATTGGTTGCTTTGGTCGGATTACTTTTGCTCATCGGCAAAGGAGATATTACAAACATTGGTTTAATTGAAAACCAGGGAGATTTGCTAGTGCTTGGCAGCGCCTTTACATGGGGAGTTTACTCGATGGTTAATAAAAAAATATCTCTTTCTTACTCTCCGCTTATGACAATTCTCTATCTTTTTTTGATGATGGCGGTGATAATTATTCCATTCAACCTAAACACAGAAACTATAGACTCAGTAGTTAATCTTTCAACTGTTAGCTGGATGTGGATTCTATTCCTTGGTATTTTTTGTTCAGGCATTGCGTACGTTATATGGGCACAGGCTTTGCGTGATATGGAGTCGGCAAAGGTTGGTGCGTTTCTTTATTTCGAACCGCTTGTTACTGTTATTGCCGCATGGTTTTTTCTGCAAGAGGAAATTACTTTATTAATGATCTTTAGCGGATTGCTTATTACCGCAGGAGTTTTTATTGTTAATAAAGATTAACACAATTACTGTAAGGAACTATCCAATCAGAATGAAATTTCTTTTAAGAAGAAAGATTTATAATTTCACAAAGCAGAATAAATAATCAGCAAAACAAATGGTCTTTAATCCGGAAAATAAAAAACCACAGATCGACTACCCCTGTAAATGGCCTTACAAAATTATAGGAGATAACATTGCCGAGATGATAAAAGCAGTTGAAGAAGTGGTTATTGATTTAGAATACGATCTTACTCCTTCGAACATCAGTAAAAAAGGAAAATATTTCAGCTTGAATATTACCGTTGTTGTTCACTCAGAAGTCGTGAGAGATTTAATCTTTCAGAAGTTAGCAAAACACCCGGCAATTAAATTTGTGATTTGATTGTGGATGAGAACTGTCAAATTCCCCTGCCAATAAATTTAAACTGCTGGAAACATCACGCCGGCTTTATAAAGAAGCAAATTGATTCTGTTAAAGAAACCAAGGAACCTGATCAACTAAAATTCTATTTGCTGAAAATCGGTGAGTCTCAGATGGATTTGTATTTTGGCGAGTACTCTCCCGTAAGAATTTCAGAACAGATACTTGATTGTCTTCATCGAAAAAAAATATTCTCAGCTTTACTGTACAAAGACTGGCTTTCCAAAGATGGAAAATATTATCAGCTTGTTGAATTGAAAGACAAATCTATCTGGACACTTCGTCTTGGTGATGATGCCGAAAGATATGTCCACATTCATCCCGGAAGATATTCGCCGAATACGGTAAGAGTTAAGGCGACAACACTAAAGACAGCAATATTTCTTCTTTGCCTCGAACAGCTTGGTGAAATTAAATCCTTCGAGACGGAAACCATAAACAACATCAGGAAAAAATATTTAGACGAACCGCCGCTAAAATCATTTTCGGGCGCATCCGGAATTAGCAGACTACTTGATCTATTACGAGAAATAAATAGAGCGGGATAATTAGAAACCAGTTGAATTATGCTAAACTTTTCAGAATGGCTTGTTTTATGAAGAAGCAGGACGAGCCAATCTTTGATGAAAAATAATACGTCCACAGTATAAATAGCAGGAGTTGGGAAAAACAAAAAAAAGGAGAAGACATCATTTTGAAAGATGTCTTCTCTGAAAAGCCAGCCACTTTTATTTCAACAAAACCATCTTCTTCACATTTACATAGTCGTTTACGTTCAAACGATAGATATAAACGCCGCTTGCAAGCGAGGAAGCATCAAAGTCAACTTCATACTTCCCGGTTTCCATATAACCATCTACAAGTCTTGCTACTTCGTTACCAAGTATATCATAGACTTTGATTGTAACATTTCCTGATGTTGGTATTTGATACTTTATCGTAGTTGTCGGATTAAATGGATTTGGATAGTTCTGTTCCAATGCATATTCCGTAACTACTTCTGAACCAGAATATGAGATAACATTTTGATTTTGTTTTGGCAGAACATTTTCTTCGGCAGATATGTTTGCCATTGCATATTCGCCGCCGAGGTTCTCTTCAACTACGATACGAACTCTCACTTTTTTATTACCTATACCGTTTGTGTTGATTGAAAAAGACTCACCGTAGTACGGAATAACATTCTGCTTTGTAAAGTTAACAACCGTGTATTCACCCATAACTTGATTTGTGTTTGAATTTATGAGTTGAAGCTTGAACTTAAAGTACTCATTCTCAGCAAGACTTTGAACCGCTTTTAGTGAATCTGTTACGCCATATTCAATTGAGAAATTAAACAGCGATGAATTCGTAACATCAAATTTCTCAGTACTGAGGTAATAATTCAATGTGTCGAGCTTGCTGAAATCAGGATTTATACCTGTTGGAATGAAATCAATTGTATTGCCATTTAGAGTTACATCTCCCAGAGTGAAATAGAACTCGGCACTGTCACCAGCAACAATTCCCTTCCTTCCGCAAGCGATTGGGATTTCAGTAACCTTCTGAAGACTTCCAAGGTTGGCTGACATTGTAAAGCTATAAGGCAAAGTTGCGTTCTGGAATGACATTGCATACATATTGTTAGTGCTTGAACCATTACTCAGATGAGTTTGCTTGCCAGTTGTTCCAAGATTTTTTTCTGAACCCCAATACCAAACCTGCCTGAATTTATTTCTTGTACCATCTAGATCACCATAAGCAATTATAGCTTTCCCATCATCCGTGACGCTCATACTATGACTGCTTACTGTTGAACCGAATATATAAAATTGATAGTTGAAATAAGTAACAACTTGCTTTGCACCACCATTCGATCCAAACCAGCTTAACCTAAAATCGTTATTTGGCATAACACTTATTGATGGTTGTTCGTTTTTCGAAAAACCTGCCTGCCCGAATCCACCACCGATGCCTTCGGTTATATAATAGTCGTTCGGAGGATTAAGGCTTACAGTGAAAGTCTTGAATTTTATACTTGAATTATTATCATCCCAGGCTATCCAATAACTATTGGTCGTACCACTTTTTGAAGAGCCTATGGTCGGGTTTTTGAATTCAATAATATCACCGCCCCAATTAATATCTTGGAGTGGCGTATCCCAGTAAATCAGATTGTCTGTATAAATAGGACGACCTAACCGGTATACAATACTGCCACTGTTAAACGCAACCAAAATAAATCCACCCTGAGAAATTGAAACTACGGGTTGCGAGTTTTCGTGTACAACCAAATAATCATTTGCAACGAGGCCTTTCAGAATTTTTGGGTAACTATTATCGAAATAATAAGCAACTATCTTCGATCCAGCAGGAGATGTTGAACTTTCTTCCCAATAAACTATGACTACCTGATCATAACCCGAAGAACTTGGCAAATAATCTATTGAAGGATATTTACCGAGACCATCGTTTAGTGGTTTGCCTCCATTCATTACTTGCCAGGTTTGTCCTCCATTTGTACTGCGTTCATACCAGATTTTACCCATGCTCTCATAAACAATATGAAAATAACCTGCAGATGATCTGACAAATCTTCGCTGGTTAGGATTTTCATATGCTGATGTTGAATTAGAATAATGCGGGTATTTGTAAAGTACGTCGTACACTTTATTATCAGTTGGTGTAATATTCCTAGAAGGTCCAAGCGATAAATTATCTTCCCAGCCAGCGAAAAGATAATTCTTCCCGTTTATTAAACGTGATGACTGAGTTGTGATATTGCCAGAGTTCAAATCTACTATCCACGCAGTGTTTTGTTGAGTTTGATTTACATCGAACTCGAATTTATGTGTTTGGTCTATCTTGAAGTTTTTGCGGAGATTGGCTTGATAAGTCGCATCGTCATCGCTCTGTGTAGCTGTAAAATTAGTTACTGGTTGGTTTGAAAAGTAAGCTCCATTTCGCCACCAATCACTTGGACTATTCGGTGCATAATTATTCCAGACTCTCTCATAACCACCGTAAGGTTGATTTTGTGCTTCAAGGTATACTGTTTGACCAATTTGTGCTGAGAATGTAAAAGGACTATTGCGTTGAATTGGTGCTACATTTACTCCTGTTTTTATCGTTCCATAAATAAAGTTGTTTTGAGCTGTTAAATCAATTTGTGGGGTAGGAATCGTATAATTGATTTTAATTTTTAAGGCACTCCAAACTTGGTGACCTGAATACTTATAGTCAATGTAATGAAAAGTGCCATATTCACCACCCCAGTAATCTTCTAGCGTTTCACGAATGGATATGTGAAGTTTTCCGGTAGAAAGGCTATTCTGAATATAAGTGAGAAATGTTTGATCTAAAGTAGGTGAACCTTCAAATTGAGTATTTAAAGCAAGTACTTCATTTCTTAATACATCAGATGATGTAATAGCATTCCATTGTTCGCTTGGTTGAGCATTAAATTTATCGTTAGGAAATTTCTTTATCTGCCACTGTATGTTAACAATTGGGAACTGAGCATTTGAATGCGTAGTACCGCCAAAATATAAAATCGCAGAAGTTATATTTGCGTTCTGCGGAATATTGAGAACCCAGGTATAGATTAACCTGAAAGTGTTCATAGTCAAAATTGCTCCATTTTTTCCAGCCCAGGCATTATTGTCAAAAAGCTGAAAATCCCTGTTATATTTATAACTACCGTCATGATATCTCTCAATTTCCTGAATTACGGTTGGATATTCTTCATACGTATATGTCTGTGGAAAAATTGATGAGCAAAGCAAGAAAACGACAATGAATAATTTAATAGTGTTCATATGTCTACCCTTTCTTAAAAATATGTTATATTTAAAAAGAATAATCCTGATTACTCTTTGAGTAATACTGTCAGGTTGCTAGCCTATGTGGGTTATTCGCTTTATGAGAGGCGATGCTTCAACATTGCCTCTCGTTAATTAATTGTTGATTTATTAGCTTCTATTACTCCTTTATTGTTCATTTAATTTTCCGTGTATCATTAAATTATTTCCGTTAGAGTCTCTTCCAATAAAAAAAACATCGGACTCAAAAACAATTCCTTCTCTTACAAAAATATTCTCAGGTGATTGGTATAAATAAACAGTGTTTTCACCATTATAATGAGCCACACCATCCCTCATACCAAGAAAAATATCTTTTTCATTTCTACCCCAACCTATGTTAAGAAATTTAATATTGTCAGATAGCATTCCTATCTTCAAAAAAGTATTTCCATTATAACAGAAAAAGTCATAACCAATTATAAAGTAGACCTCTAAATCCAATGATAAAATATTCCCAAATTCATCGTCGTTTTGGGATCCTGATTTTATTTCAATCAATGTTGTTCCATTTAGTTCATAAAGTTGATAGGAATTTTCGTTTAAATTTTGTTGGGTCAATCCTTGTAAGTATAATCTATTGTTACTTAAATCTTTTCGTATTTCATTGAATAAAGTTCTGATTTTAGGAATTTGTATTCTTTGCCACTCGTTATTTTTATAATGTAAAATGATTCCCCAATAATCCTCAGGACTAATATAGTATTGGCCGACTGCATAAATATCTGTTTCTGAGATTGCAAGTATTTCTTGAAATATAACCAATGTATCTCCGCCAGCTAGTAGCCTAAATTTTTCGCTCCAATTATTACCACTATAACACCATATTTTCCCCTCTAAACCACTGCTCCAAACAGAATTTACAGAAATACTAGAAACAGAAATCGGCGAAAAGTTTCGTGATATTAAATCGCTGCTCCAACTGTGACCATCAAAATGATAAAAAGTTTTATCTAAGTCTCCACCAGGCCCACAAGCCCAGACATCATTGGGAGACGTTCCGCTAATGTCAGTAAAAAAATTAAAAGGCATAAAGAGTGTATCCACCGTCCACGTATAATCTCTTCTCCCTGGTTTTACATTATCACCGTTAACGGGATTTTCATCGCAGGTGTTAAAGGACACAAACGTTATCAAAATAAGTGCAAGAAATAATTTTTTCATATTGTTTCCTTTGTAATTAAATACACGTTGCAAAATAAAAAATAAAACAGCAACTGTTTGGTGATTAAAAAGAGGATTAAAAGAGATAGAGTAATTTTAGGAGAGAAAGTTTTCATTCTTCCCTCCGGAAATTTCTCAGAGAGAGTTAAACATTGTTCTAAAAGTTTTCAAGTTTATACCTTGCTTTAATCTCAATAGTTAAAAGAGAATAATTGCTTATTTACTAACCCAACTTCTCAAAGAAGTTGGGTTAGTTATCCACAAAGTCCGTAACGCAAAATTAAAAGCCTGTAAATCTAATCGCAACAATTATGCTAATTACAGTAAGAGTGATTTCTAAAAATATTCTCAAGAAAAAATTTTAAAATCTTTTTCCGCGACAGATTTGTTACAACTTTGCGAAGACGATGACGGAAATATTTTTATTTAGATTTATAATTGTACAACTTTGTTCAAGCAGGATAATTTGTTGCAGATCGTTAATAAGATGGATGACACCCATTTCGAAAGATGTCATCTCTGAAAAAATTAATTTTGACTTGCTTCGTTTACGAGCAGTTCTTTTTCGATTGCAGATTTGAAAGATTCTTTTGGAAGAGCACCAACCGCTAGCTTAGGTTGTCCTTCTTTCGGAATGAATAACAATGATGGGATGCTTCTTATTCCGAAAACTGCGCCGAGCTCTTGTTCTTCATCAGTATTAACTTTATAAAAATTTACTTTTCCTTTGTATTCAACCGAAAGTTCGTCAATTATTGGTGCTACCATTCTGCACGGACCGCACCACGGTGCCCAGAAATCAACTACTGCCGGAAGCTCTCCTTCGAATTTCCAATCCTGGTTTTTTTCGTAGTTAAATACTTTTTCTAAAAATGTTTGCTTTGTTAAATGTTCTGCCACTTTATTTATTTCCTTTCTTGTTCGACAATTAATTTTATTCTTAAACCTTGTTTCTCTTGCTCTCTCCTTAAAAGAGGGGCTTTTATATTGCTGCTAACACTCTTTGCAGTTTTTCTTGTACCTCAGTTGCAATTGGTTTCATCTGGTCGTTTTCCATAATCCATGTCATCACCATTGGATCAAAAATTGAAACCTGTGTCTTGCCATCTTTTTCATAAACAATCACGTTGCACGGAAGAAGTAAACCAAGTTCCTCTTCTGCCATCAAAGCTTTGTGAGCAATCGGAGGATTGCAAGCTCCGAGAATAGCGTATTTCTTGAAATCAACATTTATTTTTTGCTTCAGAGTTTCTTTTACATCAATAAAAGTTAAAACTCCAAAACCTTCCTTCTTTAATTCAGCGGTTACCTTTTCAATAGTCTGTTCATAAGGCATATCCACAGTTTTTGAAAATCCGTATTGCATTATTATTTCTTGCCTTTCAACAAAATTAATTTTTATCTGATTTCTTTAATGTTGAAAGCTTGAATGGTGCATATAGAGGACAAAAGCCCATAAAGCTGGTTATCAAAAACACAACCGCAAATATGCCCAAAACTATTGCCGCAACACCGGTGATTTGATTCGTGAAGTATAGAATTGCAATTATCACCGCAAGGAATATTCTAACTCCTTTATCCATTGATCCCATATTCTTTTTCATTTTTGTTCTTCCTTTTCTATCCCGGCTTGATAATGTCGGGACGGTTTGTTGAATAATAATTTTATTTGTTTCCAATCTGTTAATATTAATCCGATTAATGATCCGTAAAGAGTGCTATTAATCGGGCTGCCTGTTATTGCACAACTTCCGTTGCAGCCAATGAAATTATAGTAAAGGAATCCACCCAGCCCACCAAGTATAACCGGCAAAAATAATTTAGCTTTATTCCAGATCATTTTAAACCCGCTGCGTTCCATCTTATAATTCCACCCTTGAGATTAGATGCATTGAATCCGAGCTTTTTAAGCTTTGCAGCAGCGTTAAGACTTCTGTTTCCGGTCTGGCAGTAACAAATTATTTCCGCACCCTTAAATTTTTTGAGTTCGGTTTCGCTGTTTGCAATTGATGTTATTGGAATATGATATGAGCCACGTATCGAGTTCTTTTTTCTTTCGGTATCAGTCCTAACATCAAGAAGAACAACGTTTCGTTCTTTTTTAATTTTTTGGGATGCTTCCTGTGCAGAGTAATGCTTTATTGATTTTATCAACAAAACCTTTCTGATGATGTAAACCACTATCAAGGCAATTAGTGCGTAAAGTAATATTTGTTCGGTTGTCATATTATAAATTTTTGTTTTCAGAAGATTTGATTATTAAAAGAAGAAAAGGATTCAACAGTTATTGTAAAACGAGATTTATCTCGCCAAATACTATCCAACATCATTTTGCAACAATTAGATGCGAAATAAATTTCGCCTTACAATAGAATATAAAAAAGAAGCTTTATTTTGCTATTTTAATATATGTGTTATATAAAAACATCATTATTGCAGCAACAATTCCAACCAAACCTATAATAAGGAACACCATTTCCGGTTGACCAACTTCTTTCCTTCCGTAAGTGTGATAAATCCAGCCGCCAAAAGTCCCCCCCAGCGTCCAGGCAATTGCGATTGGCAGAAATGCAAATCCTTGGAACAACGCCGCCTGTCCCTTCGGTGCAAGGTCAGCAAGGTATTCGTAAAATCTTGGAGCCTGAGTTTGTTCACCAACAGAAAAAATAAATATTGTTGTAATTATTAATCCAAGCCCAACGGTAATTCCCGCAACTGCTGAGAAGTAAAGCAGAAACCAGCTTAATGCAGCAAAGATAAATCCGATCATAATTGCTGTGGGTGTTGGAATGTTCCTGGTAAACCTGTTGATGGGAATTTGTAACAGGATAATTGTCCATGCACCAACGGAAAGAATTAGCTCGATAGGTGCTTCTGGACCAATGTAGTCAGATATGTAAAATGGAATCACAATAAAAAATTCCCAGAACACAATCCAGTACAGAGCAAAGATCATAAGGAAGATCATAAATTTAATATTCTTCACTACGGTCCAGAGATTTTTAACTACCTGCGAAAAGCTTTCTCTTTGCTCATCAAGTTTTGCTTGCGGTTCTTTGTAAAACATCAGAGTGACTACAAACATTAACGCACAGCTTAAAGCAGAAACAAGATAAACAAACTGGATCCCGAATGAATCTCTAACAAGAAAAGCAAGAAAAGGACCGATCGCTGCACCCATATTGACAAGCCAGTAATAGATTGCATATCCAAGAGATTTGGTTTCTTTTGTTGATGTAAGTGCAACAGTACCAAGCACACTTGGTTTTATGAATGAACCACCGATTGCAGTAAAGACTAAAATGAAACTGAGAATTAAAAATAGATTTGTGTCAGAATAGTAACCCTCAAATCCAGCTATGCCAGTTGAGCCGATAAGAAAATAACCGATTGCCAGAACAAAAAAAGCAAATGAAAAAGCTTTTTTAAATCCAAACTTGTCTGCGAGTGCGCCGGCAAAAATCGGAAGGAAGTAAATCAGTCCGCCAAAGATTGAAGAAAGTTGTCCCGCCTCAACCTCGTTGAACTTCAGATGATCTCTGAGGAAAACACTGAGTATGGTAGCTTGTCCGTAATAAGCAAGCCGTTCAAATAGTTCCATACCGTTCGCAACCCAAAACGATGGCTGAAAACCTGTTTTTATCTGATTGAGCATAGTTGTCTTTTCCACAGAAGTTCCTTTCAAAAAATTTGAAGCGCAATTTAGGCAAGCAGGAAAATAGGAACAAAGAATATCTGTTGTTAATTGTAAGTTTCTTAAGGATTAGAATACCTTAGATAGAAGGATAAATATTTCGTCTGATTTTCATTTGTGAAAAATGTGTTTTTGCTTTCCTGCTTTTGATAAAATTTTATCAAAGAAAACACATTTTTAGCTCAATTACGAAAGATTTTTAATCATTCTGATGGCATATTTTCTGTCTTAGCTCTGGTGTTTTTAATTAGAAAAGGAATAAGTTGAAAAGCAATACATTTCACGGTGGGGTTCATCCTCCGGAATATAAAGAGTTGACTGAAAAATGTGCGTTTGAAGTAATACCGTCACCCGAAGAAATAATTCTACCTTTATCGCAGCATCTTGGAAAAGAGTCTGTTCCGTTGGTAAAGAAAGGCGATGATGTAGTTGCCGGTCAGCTTGTTGCAAAAGCAGGGGGATTTATTTCTGCACCGGTTCATTCTTCTGTTTCAGGAAAAGTTTTAAGCCTTGGAAAAGAAGTTACCCCAACAGGATTTCCAAAAGATTCAATTGTTATTAAAAGAAACGGAACTGTCAGCACAGAAAAAGTTTTATTGCCCCCTTTAAATCCTGAAACAATTACTCCGGATGAAATAAGAACGCGTGTTGCCGAAGCAGGAATAGTCGGACAGGGCGGCGCAGCGTTTCCAACCTCCGTTAAACTTTCTCCTCCGAAAGACAAAGTTATTGATGTTGTGATTTTAAATGGATGTGAGTGTGAGCCGTATCTTACACGCGATTATAGATTTATGATTGAAAGACCCGATGATCTTATTTCAGGGTTAAAATTAATAATGAAAGCTCTTGGTGTAAATCGCGGAGTAATTGGAATTGAGAACAACAAGCCGGAAGCAATAAAATTACTGTCTGCAAAAGTCATTAATGAAAAAGGAATTGAAGTTATTTCGTTAAAGACAAAATATCCTCAGGGCGCAGAGAAGATGTTAATCAAAGCTGTAACCGGCAAAGAAGTTCCCCCGGGAAAACTTCCGATGGATGTTGGTGCAGTAATTCAGAACATAGGAACAGCATTAGCAATTCATGATGCGATTGTTAAAGGTGAAGTTCTTACTACTGCTGCTCTTACTGTTTCGGGTAAAGGAATTAAAATTCCTAAAAATTTAGTAGTGCCGGTTGGAACACCAATACAGCACATAATAGATTTTTGCGGAGGAGTTACAGAGGATGCAGTGAAAATTATTGTTGGCGGACCTATGATGGGCGTTGCTCAGTTTGATCTTCACGCACCAGTTATGAAAGCAACATCAGGCATTCTTGTTTTAACCAAAGATGAAGTTGCTGAAAATCCTGAGACACCATGCTTAAGATGCGGCCAATGTGTTGGTGCTTGTCCTTTAAATCTGATGCCGACAAAGCTTGCGCGGTACTCACAGCTTCACAAATATGAAGAAGCGGAAAGGGCAGATATAACCGTTTGTATGGAATGCGGAACATGTGCATTTACCTGCCCGGCGAACATTCCTTTAGTTCAATGGATAAGATTGGGGAAACAAAAAGTTTTAGAAATGCAGAAAGAAAGAACTGTAAATAAATTGTTTAATTGTCACACTGTCGATTCAACAATTAAGCAATGCGGCAATTTAACAATTGAACAAAGATATTAAGAGTATTAGATGACAACGGAAACAATAGCAGAACCAAAACAAAAAGTTTATTTCGATTTAACCACGTCGCCGCACTTGCATTCTAAGTGGTCAACACAAAAGGTAATGTGGTTTGTAAATCTTGCGCTTGCACCATGTGTTGTTGCCGCACTCGTGTTCTTTGGAATATATCAGGTGTTAATAATGATAACTGCAATTGCATTTGCTGTTGGAACCGAAGCTGCAATTCAGGCAGCAAGAAAAAAACAAGTCACCTGGTTTGACGGAAGCGCAGCACTTACAGGATTGCTTTTAGCATTAACTCTTCCACCGAATTTTTCACTGTCGGCAACAGCAATCGGTTCTGTCGTTGCAATTGGATTAGGCAAACAAATTTTCGGTGGTCTTGGATACAACATTTTCAATCCGGCTTTAGTAGGAAGAGCGTTTTTACAGGCAGCATTTCCTGTTCAGATAACCACGTGGGCAAAACCAAATTTTGCTGTCGATGCTGTTACCAGCGCTACTCCGCTTGCTGCATTAAAGTTCGACAAAGTTTTAACCGAAACTTCTTCCTTGGCAATTGGAAACGTTGGCGGTTCGCTTGGCGAAACCTCGGCAGCTGCTGTTTTACTCGGCGGAATATTTCTTATTGCTGTCGGAATTGTTAACTGGAGAATTCCCCTTTCAATGATTCTGGGTATGATAATCTTTGGCGGCTTTTTCTGGCTGATTAATCCCGCTTATCCAACCCCTGTCTTTCACGTTTTTGCTGGTAGTTTTTTGTTTGGCGCAATGTTTATGGCAACTGATTGGGTAACATCACCAATAACAAATAAAGGAATGTGGGTGTTTGGACTTGGAATTTCTTTCATTCTTGTAATTATCAGAATTTATGGCGGCTTGCCTGAAGGGGTTATGTACTCGATTTTATTTATGAACGGATTGGTTCCTTTGATTAACAGATACACCGTCCCGACTACATTTGGTGAAGTTAGGGAGAAGAAGAAATGAAACAAATTGCTCACATAATTGCAACACTTACTATTATTGGGATAATAGCCGGGGGATCACTTTCGCTTGTTAATAACTGGGCCGCACCGAAAATAGCAATTAATCAAAAAGAGGAAACAGAGCGAGCAATATTTCTTGTCCATCTTGACGGAAAAAGATATGAAGCAATTAAAAACGCTGGCTTCGAAGCTTATAAGGTGTTTGATGAATCTGACAGTTCTCTCGGTTACTCGTTAGTATACTCGGGGAATGGTTTCCAAGGAAAGATAAAATTGATGATTGGGCTCACCAATGATTTAAGTAAGATAACTTCAATAGAAGTTCTTGAGCAATCTGAAACACCTGGGCTTGGCACCAAAATTCTTGAAGCCCCATATAAAGATCAGTACAACGGCTTGGTCCCGGGTTCAGCAATTAAACTTGTAAAAGGTATTGAGCCATCTAATCCAAACGAAGTACAGGCAATTACCGGGGCAACGATATCGTCGAGAGCAGTAGTGACAATTGTCAATGAGGGAGTTTCCAGGCTGAGGACTTTGGAAAACAAAGGAGCCGCACAATGAAAAAGCAAGTATCTCATCTTAAAGAATTTACAAAAGGTCTCTGGGAGATCAATCCCATATTCAAGCAAATTCTTGGCACATGTCCAACACTGGCGGTTACTGTTTCCATCGTAAATGGAATTGCGATGGCGCTTGCAACCACATTCGTGCTTGTGTTTTCAAGCCTGCTTATTTCGTTGATACGAAAACTAATTCCTAACCAGGTGCGTATTGCAACATATATTGTGGTCATTGCAAGTTTTGTAACCATTGTTGATCTCGTGATGAAAGCACAGTTTCCGGATCTAAGCAAAGCATTGGGACCATTCATTCCGCTGATCGTAGTAAATTGTATTATTCTTGGCAGAGCAGAAGCATTTGCTTCAAAGAACAATCCATTGAGATCAATGCTTGATGCACTTGGCAATGGTGCCGGATTTTTTATTGCACTGGTAGTGATGAGTGGAATCAGAGAAATTCTCGGAAGCAGAACTTTTTTCGGATACCAGGTTTTGCCGACAGCTTTTGAACCCTGGCTTATTATGATTTTACCAGCTGGCGCATTCATCGTGTTTGGTCTGCTGATGGGATTTTCAAATCTATATGTTGAAAAAAAGAAAAACCTTGAAAGAGAAGCACTGATATCTCAATACAGAAGAGTCGGAAGAGAAGAGATAACAGAAGAAGTTCTTAAAGAGGCAGGAGTGTAATTATGGAATTATTTGTAATATTTATTTCTGCTGCGCTGGTAAACAACTTTGTTCTTTCCTACTTCCTTGGCATTTGTCCTTTTATTGGGGTTTCTAACAAATCGTCTTCTGCAATTTCAATGGGAATGGCGACGACATTTGTAATGGTATTAACAGCAGTTGTTAGCTGGCTGTTGTTTAATCTCATTCTTGTGCCGTATAAGCTGGAGTTTTTGCAAATACCATCGTTCATACTTGTAATAGCATCACTCGTTCAGTTTGTAGAGATGGTAATTAAAAAAGTAAGCCGGCCATTATATCGCGCACTTGGAATATTTCTTCCATTGATTACAACTAATTGTGCGATACTTGGATTAGCATTACTTGCCGCAATGAGAGAATATGGTTTCCTTGAAAGTGTAATTTTTGGAGTCGGTGCCGGAGCCGGATTTACATTAGCATTAATTATTATGGCTGGAATACGGGAAGAGCTTGATCTGGCAGATGTTCCAAAACCTTTTCGCGGCGCACCAATAACTTTAATCGTTGCTGGAATTTTAGCTCTTGCTTTTATGGGTTTTGCCGGGATGATTTAGTTGGAGTTTGGTAGTAGGATGTGGGAGGTTGGAAATTGGTAATGATAATTTTTAATTAATTAAAATGCTTTTGACTTTTTACATTTGACCTTTGACATTAAAGGAGAAAAAATGATATCACGAAGAAATTTTTTAAAGATTGCTGGTTTGTCAACCGTTGCAGTTGGAGCTGGATTTACAACCGGTAAACTCATAGGCAATAAAAAATCAGTTTACTTTGCCGTGCATGGATTTATTCCTGCTGACGAACAAATTATTAGTCAATTAGTTGCAGGATTTAAAGATAAAGTGAAAAGCAACGCTGAGCCTAATGTTATAGCTGAAGCAAAGATTGGTGAAATGATAAGCAGATTTGACTCCCAGCTGAGAAACAATTCCTTCTCGAATGGCGGAAATATTACTTACAGACTGAAACGACTTGATAACCAAACAGGGTCAGACATTATAATAAGCGACACAGAAAATCCGGTTTATTCACTGAATGATTTGAATTATGGTTTCTCAAACATCCGATCTAATCTGAAAAACAGAAAAGCAGAATATCTTTTTACTGCAGAATATAAAAAGCCGGATTTGCTTTCATCAATCTTTAAACTAAATGAAAAAGAAGTTGTGATTGAAAATGAAAATGGACTGGTTGATAGAATTCCGTTAAATAAAAATTATAAAGACATTTTGATAGCTGGTCCTCAGGGGAAAACCGGACTGAAGATTGAAAATGGAATTGTTCGGGTAAATAAATCAACCTGCAGACACGAAATTTGTAAGCACACCATTGCCGGCTATGTTGGAGGCGTTATTGCGTGTGCACCGAATAAAGTTCTTATAAAAATTGTTTAATGAAAAAAAATATATTTAAAAAAGCCCCTTCTTTTGGAAAAGGGTTTTGGGGATGGGCCGCTACTTTTTTTGTTCTTTTTCTTATTGGATTTTTCATTGCGCGTAATACCGTTGATGAAATAAAAACATTTAAGCGAACTCAAATTCTTCTCGGAACGGTTGTAGAAATTCAGGTTAGTGATGATGATGAAAAAAAAGCTGATGATGCAATTTCAAAAACATTTGCTGAAATTAAAAGGATAGATGATTTGTTCACGACTTATAATGAAGATAGTCCCGTTTGGAAATTTAATCATAGCCACGATTCAATCATCACTATTAATGAAGAGATATTCAACTTAGTGATTTTATGCGATTCTCTATGGAGGATTTCTGATTGTGCTTTTGATGTTTCAATTCAATCTTTAATTCATATCTGGGGATTTGATAGTCAATCACCAGAAGTGCCGGATTCGGAACAAATCGAATCAGCATTAAAAGAAAGCGGATGGCATAAAATAAAATTGCTTGATGAAAACAAAATTCATCGAAATGAAAAAGTCAAACTAAACTTTGGCGCAATTGCAAAAGGATATGCTGTTGACAAGGCAATTGATGTTCTTAAGAGTTTTGGAACACAATCAGCACTTGTAAATGCCGGCGGAGAAATTAAAGGAATCGGGAACGATTGGACAATTGGCGTTCAACATCCGGGGGAAGAGAAAGAAATAATTAAACGGATAAAGCTGAATGGAGTGTCCGTTGCAACAAGCGGCGATTACGAAAATTATTTTGAAAAAGATGGTGTTCGTTATCATCATTTACTCGATCCTAAAACAGGATATCCATCAAAAGGATTGCAGAGCGTTACAATAATTCATAAACAAAATGCATTTGCAGATGGACTTGCAACCGCAGTCTTTGTAATGGGAAAAGAAAAAGGAATGAAATTAATTGAAAGTTTACACGAAACCGAAGCAATGATAATTGATGACAAAGGAAAGATTTTTTATTCAAGTGGATTTCAAAAGTTCTTAATTAATTGAAAATAAGATTGTCATTGTGAGTTCAGACTTGTCGGGACGAAGCAATCTCTGTGAATTTAAAGATTGCTTCACCCACCACAGTGGGATTCGTAATGACTTAGGAGAAAATATTATGGACATAACAATAATTCTAGCAATTGCCACAATGGGCGGACTGGGATTTATTTTTGCGGGTGCACTTGCATTCGCAGATAAAAAATTACGCGTTGTAGAAAATCCAAAGATCGCTGAAATAAATGATGTTCTGCCTAATGCAAACTGTGGGGCTTGTGGTTTGGCTGGCTGCTACGACTTTGCAACTAACATTGTTGAAGGCAAAGTAAAAATAAATGGCTGCCCCGTTGGCGGTCAGGAAGTAGTAGATGAAATTGCCAGAATATTAGGAATAGAAAGCAGTGCAAGTGTAAAACTTGTTGCAAGAATTTTATGCAACGGCGGATTGGCAGAAGCCAAGTTTAAAGAGGGAGTTAAATATATTGGTCCGGAAAGTTGTGCTGTAAAAACTGTTGTGTCTGGTGGTGATAAAATGTGTTTGTATGGATGCCTCGGCGGCGGCGATTGTGTAGATGCCTGTCAGTTCGGAGCAATATTTATGAACGAAAATGGTTTGCCGGTTGTGGTTGAAGAACTATGCACAGGCTGCGGTCAATGTGTTGAAGCCTGTCCACGTGGTGTGATTGAAATTCATCCTGAGGACAGAGAATTATTTGTATTCTGTAAAAACCACGACGATCCGAAACGCTCAAAAGAAGTTTGTGCTGTTGCCTGCTTCGGCTGTGGAATCTGTGCCCGCAAATCTGATGGTTCAATTGAAATGAGGGATTTTCTTCCCGAAATCAATTATGATAAACTGGACATCAGTAAAGTACCGATCGACAAATGTAAAACCGGCGCAATCAAATTTGTGCATCCAGAAAAAGCAGCGGAATTGTTGAAGCAAGAAAATATAGATGTAATAGTAAATTGAAACTTAACTTTCATTCGCGCGAACCTGCCTGCGGCAGGCAGGGGCGGGAATTTATTTAAATAATCTGGATTCCGGATTCCGCCAGAGGCGGACCGGCAAGGTCGGAATGACAAAAGACAAAATAATGTATACAGAAGAATTATTCGAAGAAGGTGTTGTAAAAGAAGCTCACGACGGAATTGCTGAGATAGTGATTTCAGATTCTGAACATTGTCAGGAATGTTCCGCAAAAATTTACTGCAAGCCGGGCAGCGCAGAAGAAAGAAGTTTAACAGTTCGCGATCCTTACGGCGTTCATCCGGGCGATAATGTTCGCGTGGTTATTAGGGGAAGCAAAATTCTTTCGGCAGCTTTCAGATTGTATGGAATCCCTTTGATTCTTTTGCTTGCAGGAATTTTCTTCGGGATGGAAATCTTCAAATCAGATAAAGAATTATTTTCCTCCCTTCTTGCTGTTGGATTAGTTGCAGTTTACTCTGTCTTTTTATTTCTTCTTTCAAAGAAGAAAAAAACCAGATCTTACCCCAAAATTATATTTGTAGGCAAATCGCGATAATCATCCTTCAAGCCTTGCTGATTAGCAAATAAATTAAATATATTCCATTTGTCATTCATAACAATTATTTAAACAAATTAAGGAGGCATAATGTCAACAACAAAAAGATGGTTTGCTCTTCTGGCAATACTATTTATTACATGTGAATCTTTTGCTGAACAACCCGTTTTTGTTAAAGAGTTTCTTGGACAAATTGATTTTGTAAAAGGCAGAATAATGCAGCTTGCAGATGCAATGCCGGAAGAAACATATGGCTGGACTCCCGGTGAAGGAGTAAGATCTGTTGGCGAGGTTTATGTTCATATTGCACAATCAAATTATTATATGTTGAGTCTTCTAAAGGGAGAAAAACCGGATATGACTCAGAGTAAAAACGAAACAGACAAAAAGACCGCACTTGCTATGATGGAAAAATCTTTTGAGGTTATCAAAGAAACAACCTCAGGGTTTAGCGAAGAAGATCTTAATAAAGAGATTGATGCATTCGGGATGAAATTTTCTGTTAGAAATTTTATGGTTACCATGATTGGTCACTTGCATGAGCATCTTGGTCAGTCAATTGCTTATGCAAGAATGAACGGTGTAACTCCTCCCTGGAGCGCACAGGAATAAATCAATTGTTTAAATGCCGGTATTAATCGCCGGCATTTTTGTTTTGATGATTTTGTGTTATGCTTACTCTTAGAATACTTAAGAGTAAAACAACTGCCCCGCCCCATTGAACCATATCAAGAATATTCCCTCTCAAAATATACTCAAGCAGCACAGCGGTTAATGGAAAGGCAAGTTCGCATATTGCAGCAACAGAAGCAGTGATTCTTTTCAAACCATAATAATAAAGAAAGATTGCCAGTCCGCCGGTTGTGAAAGCAATTATCAGAAATATAATAATTTGATTAGTTGTTATTTCTGAGAGGTTGCTTATTTCCCGGGAAGAGAAAACAATTACTAACATAATTATTGATGAAAAAAGAAAACGCAGATATGTTCCCATCTCGAAAGAAACATTTCTAAGCGCTCTCTTGCTTAGAACAGTTGAAGAACTGAACGCCAGCGCAGCAGTTAAAGCGAATAAAGCAGCAATAGTTGTTTTATCACCCGTTGTAAAATCCGGCAGGTTCAATCCAAATGTCATAAAGTAAGCTCCGATAATTGCCAGAGCAGACCAGAAAAAAAATTGTCCGGCAAGTTTTTCTTTCAGGAATAATGCAGCAAGCGTAATTGCAAATACCGGTTGTAATTTTTGAAGCAGAATGACGACTGAAAGATTAACGAAGTTCACATAAAAAAGAGCTTTAGTAATTGCCATAGTTCCGATAGCTCCGCCAAGAAGTGCAACCAAAAAGAAAGCCAGCCAGTCTTTCTTCTGTAAATTCTTTAATGTAGGGAGGTGCCTAATAAAATATGGTGATAACAGAGTAGCTACAATTGTGCTTTCAACAAAAACAACCAGAGGAACCGGCAAACTATAAAGTGCAGGACGAAGAACAATTCCATCAACTCCCCACAAACCTGCAGCGACAATCACAAATAACGGCGCAATCCGGTCTTTAGAAGTCGAAAACTTTTCGTCAGAACTCATTTACAATAAATATTTTTATTTTATGTTTGGGAGTAATTTTATTTATCGGTTGACAATTTAAAGATGTTTTGATTGATTTAACCAACAATAATATCAGCAAGCAGGAAATTATAATTCGGATATCATAATGAAATTATATAATTCAATATTAACTCTTACGATTAGTCTGATCATCTGGTCATGTTCTTCCATTTCGGTGTTTAGTCCGGAAGCTTATAAGCAGGCCGTAAATTTAAAAGTTGAATCTCTGGAACTTATGTCATTTGCAACGGAGCCGTATTCGGATTTCAGCGAAGATATTGTCTATCTTCAGACAGAGTTAAAAAAAGCTTATGAATTTTCCAGGGGCAGACCGGACAATGAAATATCAACAAAGCAGTGGGAAATATTAATTGATGAAGAGGGCAATCTGCTTGGCGGTTTTCTGAAAAGATGGGAAACAGAAGGAACTCTTTCTGAAATGTTTGTAAATGAAATGCAGATGTTGGTAAGTGATGCCTTCGATACAATTATTGGTCTCGAGAGCGGAAAGATTGATCCATCAGAATTTAAATAGAGGATAATGAAATGCCAACATTCAACGATTTTATTTCTACGCTTAAAAATGATTTGCTTGATTATGCAAAAGAAAATCTTGAAGAATACAAAAACGAAATACTCAAAGATGGAAATGCCTTTATTGAAAAAACAAAAGGAGATCTTAAACGATGGACAGAGGGACTTGCATCAGGCGCTCTCAGCAAAGCAGATTTTGAGTTTTTGCTGAAAGGAAAAAAAGATTTAGCACAAATGGAAGCGCTAAAGCAATTAGGACTCTCAAAAATCAGAATTAGCAAAATAACCAACGGCATTATTGATGTGGTTATTGGCAGCGCCTTTAAAACATTTCTTTAAGAATTTGTTGAATAAAAATTAATGAGGTGAATAATGGAACAATCAAAAGAACAGGCTGCAGCATTACTTACTCAGATTTTATTTTCAAAACTTTCGCACAGATTTTTTGAAAAATATACAGAGTATGAAATGCAATCTGAATTCCTGCGAAATGAAATAATGAAAGTGTATTACTCTTTTCTTGAAGAGCTGGAGAAACTGCACGACTCAAAAAAGAAATAATACAAGAAACATATCTGATTCACTTAGTCATATTTAGGCGGAGAAAATATTAAACTCCGCCAAACATCCTTTCACGCATACCAAATTTTTCTTAATTTTGCCCCGCATCCTTAGCTCAGTTGGTAGAGCATCTGACTCTTAATCAGCAGGTCGCGGGTTCGAGTCCCGCAGGATGCACTTGAGCCTCTTTATCTTATCGCGAAGAGGCTTTTTTATGCTTAATATTTTCACTTGATACAAAGCAAATAAACTATAATCTTTCTTTTGAAAATCATATAAATTGAAGGACAGGTAATTTGAAAACGTTATTGTTATTTGCAACAATGTCTGTTATTACTTTTGGAGGATGTGAAAATAAATCAACTAATACTCAATCAGAGAACAAAGCAAATACAGGAGAAATTTTAAATATGGATAAATTACAGAAAGCTACTCTTGGTTCAGGATGTTTCTGGTGCACAGAAGCAATATTTGAAGAATTAAAAGGTGTTCATTCAGTTGAATCGGGTTACGCTGGTGGCAATGTTATTAATCCCACTTATGAAGAAGTCTGCACTGGCAAAACCGGTCATGCAGAAGTAACACAAATAACTTACGATCCCTCAGTAATTACTTATGATGAACTGCTCGAAGTATTCTGGAAGACTCACGATCCTACAACTCTGAACCGACAAGGAAATGATGTTGGTCCTCAGTACCGCTCTGTTATTTTCTATCACAATGATGAACAGAAACAGCTTGCTGAAAAATATAAAGCAGAGCTGGATAAATCCGGCGCATGGGATAATCCAATTGTTACAGAGATTTCACCACTAACAAATTACTTTCCTGCAGAAAATTATCATCAGGATTATTACAATAACAATCCGAACCAGGGATATTGTGCTTTTGTAATTGCACCAAAGCTTGAGAAGTTTAAGAAGGTGTTTAAAGATAAGCTGAAGAAATAAGTCCGGACAATAAAAATCAAAACCCCCGCCTGATTGCAGGGGTTTTTAATTTTGTCCCGGGTTTTTATTCTTCGTCCCGAACTAATGGTGTAGCAGACATTCTGACCAGATCTAAAACGGCAGAAACGCGGTTGTCAAGCTGGAAAAATTTTCCAACAAGCGGAGCCGGAAGCACTTCGAACATTTTGTTCACATACTCTTTTCTTAGGTCTATTAAATTCTGAAATGACTGCATACTTTTATTGATGAGATCTTTTGCGGTTGCATCATCCATTGCATAATAGTTCATCATATACTCTTCAGTAATGCTTACTCTCTCTTCAAATATCGGCCCCCGGGCAGCCATATACTCATCAAATAATGGCCAGAATACTTTTGCCTCGTCTTCAGTTAGTTTCAGATTTTCTTTTACTATTTCTTTAAA
This sequence comes from Ignavibacteriaceae bacterium, assembly GCA_013388525.1. The sequence continues at coordinate 23,912 of JACAFA010000294.1, forward strand.
TGTTCCGCCAACATCTTTTTTCAACCCTTCAATATAAGTTGAATCAAAACTTTCTATCTGAGCAAAGCTTAAAGATGAAATTAAGAGTGTAAAAAGAATAATTAATTTTTTCATGATGCTATCCCTTTGAGTTATTAATGTTAGTAATTGCTTATTGTGAGAAATTTACTTGAGTTAAAATATTGAATGGTCAGGTATTTACAAAGGTGATTAAGAACTAATTGTAAAAAAACAGTATTTCAATCAACTTGCAATTAAGCAAGCAACCCCCTTAAAGGCACCGACAAAATAGTTTCTTCCTTTAATCCTTCTTTGTTGAAAATTAAATTCGCAGCATAAAGCGCAGAGGTAGTTGCAGCCTCCATCAGCATAGCAGGATTTTCGAGCTTAACCCAATCACCGGCAAGGAAAAGATTTTCAACTTGAGTTTTTGCTGTTGGACGAGTCTTGTAAAGATTTGTGTGAAATGCTGTGAAGTCATCTTTAACCTGTAAGTATTCGTATTTTACTTTGTATCCTTTTATCTCAGGAAAATATTCTTCATACTCTTTGAGGAATTGATTTCTGATTTCATCATGAGGAAAATCATCCGGCACTGCGTACGAATGAAGTTCAAAAATTCCGCCGCCGTTTTTCTTCACCCATTCTTCGCTCGACTTTTCCATCCGGTGATAAATTGTAACCGAGTCAAGTATTTTCAATGCATCTGTGAAAATGAAGAACGGCACACCCTGTCTTATGTCTTTATCAATCCAGATTCTTAAAACAGAATATCTTTGTGATTGTTTCAGATTTGTCATTTGGTTGTAGAAATCCGGATGTTCTTTTCTGAAGTAATCAGAATTTTGAATGATGTTTTTTGTTCCTTTAACATCCGAAGCAATGATTGCATAATCAAATCGTTCATCATTGATTATAAATTGATTGCCTTCTTTTTTGAAGGAGGTAATTTTTGAATCAAGTGAAATGGTTGACTTGTATTTGCCCAGATAATTTTTTGCGGGTTTCCATAAAGTGTCTTCAAAATCATCGTTTAAAACATCATAGAGCAATCCAAGGTCGTTGCTTAAAAAATATGAGTGAAAACTTTTTATCAACTCTGCCATTGAGATATACTGCGGCTCAGCGAAGAACGCTCTGGAAAAAGTCGTGAACATCAATTGCATTTCGGGTGGCAGCTTAACATCATCAGCAAAATCTTTGAAGGAAACAGCATCAAACTTTGCAAATATTTTCTCCCGCTCGTAGCTTAAAAGCGAAGTCATCTTTCTGAACCCGGGATTCAACATCGCATCTTTGTAAGAATATATTCCCGTTTTTGCCATACTAAGTATATTTAAAACCGGCACC
>JACAFA010000275.1 GCA_013388525.1 Ignavibacteriaceae bacterium
CGCTAATATCAATAAAGAGCTTTTTGATTATTATAAAGGATTGATTGAGTTAAGAAAAACTTACAAAGCTTTCAGAAGAGCAAATTATGATGATATAACTTTTATAGAATTAAAGAGTAATCCTTTTGCTTTGGGATATTCAGTTAAGTTCAAGGATGAAGAATTCGTCGTACTTTTGAATGCGGATACAAAATCTGCTATAGATTTTGAATTGCCGGATGGTCAATGGGAAATAATTGTTGATGAAAACACTGCTGGTATTATTCCAATTAAAGTAGTTCAAAAAGGAATAACAGTCAGTAATTCATCAGGAATTGTTTTGAAGAAAAAATAAATGCAAAAATTATTTGTAAATATTTTCGGTCTCATATTTTTCGTTGCGTCGCAGCTATTAGCACAGCAATTTTCATCTGGTTCACCAGAATGGCTGGTTGATATGTTCTTCAGCAAAAGCAGTTTTCCTGAAAAAGCAAATTATTTTTCCGGAGAAATGTTGGATGAATCCGATAAGCCGACTATAGGTGAAGAATTAAATGGCAAAGGAGAAATTTCATTTCATCAGATAAAAGCTGGCGATGATAAAATTGTTTTTGCAGTTGAGTTAAAGTTAAATGAGAAGGTTGTTGACTTTTACGCCTATCTGAAAAAGCAAAATAACGATTGGAAAATAACTGCTGTTCGCAGTTTTGTCCTTCCGGATTTTGTTTACAAAGTTGCTGATTCATTATCTAACCAGACTTATCTGGCGGATTCAAGTCTTTATTTATCATTGAAGCTTTTTACGATTAATGATTCTCAACTTAAAAATTATTTTATAGATAAATCAGATTCATTCAATGAATTAATAAGTTATTTCAATCAGAATGATAAAGAATCCGGTGATAAAAAACTTTCAGAGCTTGGTTGTACTGCAATATTCCGCGATACTGGTTTCCCCGGATGTACATTTGTTTTGATCAATTCATTTAAGAAAATCGGTGCAGGATTTATTTATGTCAGTGAATCAGCGAAGCTTCCTGAAATTTCAGAAAAAGATTTTATTTATATCGAAGAGATTTTGCCTGGCTGGTTTATCTTCCGAACTATTTAGAATGATTGTTGTTCGAAATTCCTTTTCTTATTGATTTGTCGATAGCTTCTTTAAAACTTCGGAGGTTAACGGGTTTTGTGAATATGTGCTCTATCCCAAGTTCTGCATACTGCTGAACTTCAGAACGTTCAATTTTGCTTGTTAGTACTATAACGGGAGTAATAGATTTCAAACCACTCTTGATTAATTCCTTAACTAAGTTATAACCATTCATCACCGGCATCTGATGTTCTGTGATAACCAGTGCAGGAGGTGAACTGATTATTCGTTCAAGAGCCTCACTTCCGTTTGATACAATACTAACTGCATATTCAGGTGCAATGTTCATCAGAATTTTAGAATATAAAAGTCTGTCTATTTTATTATTATCAGCAAGAAGAATCTTTGCGGATGCTATTGGAAGAGTAAAAATAAATTCCGAACCTTTTCCGAATTCACTCTTAACTTCTATATGACCACCATGCTTTTCAACAATTTCTTTTACCAGTGAAAGACCAAGCCCACTGCCTTTTTCCCCGGCTGTTCCTTCTGAAGTAAATTTTGTATCTATGTTAAATAGTTTATCTAAATTTTCGGGTTTAATTCCTTTCCCGGTGTCTTTGACCGAGAATTTTAGAAATCTTACAGTTGGAGAACCAATTGTATTGATAATAATTTCATCACCACGTTTCGTAAACTTTACAGCATTTGAAAGCAGGTTATTAAAAACCTGTAATGCTAAATTTCGGTCGACAAGCAAATTATAAGACGGGTTAACAAGGTTTTCAATTTTAACTCCCTTTTTGAATGCACTTCCTGAAACTGTTTTGATAGAATCATCAACTAACTCTTTTGCATTAATTTTTTCCGGTTCGAATTTTATTCTTCCCGTCTGTAAACGGGTCCAATCAAGTAAGGAATTAACAAGGGTTAACATTGATCTCGATGATTCCTGGATATAACCAATGTACTGTTTTCGTTCACTCTCAGATAAAGACTCATCTTCTAAAAGTAAATCTGTGAAACCAAGTATAGAACTGAAAGGAGTTCTGAGGTCATGAGAAATAATGGAAAGGAATCTGTCTTTAGCATCATTAAGTTTTTGAAGATTAGCTGCTGATAATTTAAGTTCTTCTTCAGCGCGTTTATTAAGTGTTATATCACTAACCAATCCGTAAACCTTCTTTATTTTTTGATTTTCATCTCTTACAAGATTCAGCTTGTTTCTTACCCAAACTATATTTCCGTCTTTATTGATTATTCTAAAATCGAGTTCACCAGTAACCTGTTCTTTGCCTCTCCAGAGAACGCCAAGTTCCTTTTTGACTTTATGAAAATCATTAGGGTGAATTATTTTGAGGAATAATCTTGGATCACTCAAGAATTCCTCTTGAGTAAATCCTGTAACTTTTTGAACTGCGGTAGTGTAGAATGTCGGGCGAAGATATTTCCCCTCTCTTTCAAATATATATAAGAAGTCATCAATGTTTTCTGTAATATCCCGATACTTCTTTTCTGATTCACGAATTACTTTTTGAGTTCTCTTTCTCTCGGTTACATCCGTTGCAACGATAACAATGAAGCTTTGGGTGTTTTCTTCAATTAATGCAGTTGAAAATTCCACAAAAAATTGTGAACCATCTTTTTTTGCGGCAATAAATTCAAAACGCTGAATTTCTATTTGACCGGATCTTTTTTGGCTTAAAAGTTCCTTTACTCTGCTCTTATCATCTTTATACACCAAGTCGAGAATATTTTTTTGCTTAAGCTCTTCCGTGCTGCTAAAACCGAAAATTTTTGTAAAGGAATCATTAGCTATTATAATATTGTTATTCAACTCTAATGCAATTCCATCCGGGGCTGCAAAGAAAAAATCTTTGTAAAGTGCATCAGGAATGACTGCAGTTTGAGTCTCTAAATGTTCACTCAGTTTACAATAGATAATCTCGTGATTATCATTTTCTATTTGGAATGAGATATTGGTTAGTACCTTAATATTGTCATAACCTGTGATAGTTACAGGAAATGATTTTGTCTCACCGGGTTTCAGGTTTGCTAATTCTTCTTTAAAGTTAATTCCAGGCTCGGCTTCGATTATTTTGAAAAGATTTTTACTGTAAAGTTCCACATCCGGATATTTAAGAAGCACTTTAAATTCTGAATTTGCAACTAAAATTGAACCGGTTTTACTGATTTTACACATTGGACCTTGCGGTTCATCAGGTTTTACAGACATTTTGGCAGGCGTAGAATTTTCTTCGGAGTATTGATTTATTTTTTCTTGTGTCTTTGAGCAGGCAACAATAATAGCTGAGTTGTCAAGTTCAGATTTAAAGAATAATAATTTAATGGTAGTTCTGATTTCCTGATTGCTTTCGCTTTGTATTTCATATTCTGTTGAGTTAGCAAATTTTAGTTCTGAAATTAATTCAAGAAGTTTACTGTAAGTTAATGACGGAAAAAGATCAAATATATTATTTATCACAGACTGCTTTTGTTCGGCTTCAGAAAATGAGCTGATGTTCTGATCCCAATAAATCACTTCACCCCTATCATTTACTAACAATAATGCTGGTTCTTCTTTTACAAAAATCTCTCTATAAAATTTGCTTGATTTAAAATGATTTATGATACTTATTGTATTTTCCTGCTTTTCAGGTGCCTCACTAAACAGTAAGTATAAAAATTTAACAGAGCCCTTCTCGTCAAGAATAGGTGAGATTGTGCAATTTGTTATTATGATGCGATTATCCAACTTAAATTCCAGTTGAACTGTTTGATGCCTTCTGTATTTTACGGCAGTGCTGAAGCTGTTAAGAATTTTCTGCTCGGAATAAGAACTAAAAATCTCACCAATATTTTTTCCGGTAATTTCTTTTCTGGATAGATTTAAACGCTTGTTATCTTTTCCCGCAGAAAATTTTATATCGCCAAGTGTATTTGTAACAATTAAAAAGTGGTCGCCTTTTTCAATATAGTCGTCAGCTACTTTTGATTTTATTTTTATCTCTTCATCTATATCTGTTGGATACTTTATATCTTCAACTAACAATAATCCACCGGTTATATTTTCTCCTTCATACATCGGAACTCCCCTGATCAATACAGAAATTTGTTCGCCCTTTGTAGTTTCAATTCGTCCGATTAATTTTTCAAATGACTTTGCTTTAAAAATCTGCTTTAAATCATTAACTAAGTTTGTATTCGGAAAGATGTTGAATTCAAACAAATTATAGTTCTGCGCAGGAATATTTAGATAAGCAACACCAAAGTTCTGAGCATATTGGTTCACATATTCAATAGATCCATTTCGGGAATAAATAATTATTCCTAATGGAATCTGATCTAATAGCATTAACAGACTTTCTTCCATAAAACTTATTTAAGCAGGGTTCTAATAGTTATTTTCAAATTCGCCCGATGAGAGGACACTTAAAACCTACATCAATAATAGTGCTATCAACATTAAAATTTCAATTTTGCTTACCAATGCGTTTTGATGATTAGAATTGTGAACTATTTAAATCAGTTATTAAGAAAACACCTGTTTTTTTGAGTTAAATGTATCAAATCTTAAATAAAAGTCAGAGGGAGGGATTTTTTATAATCCCATATAAATAATTTGTCGTCTCAATATGAAACCATACTCTCTCAACTTAGTAAAGTTCAATGATATTGAACGATGCCGATTAAAAAAATGACGCAAGATTTTGGGAACAAATTTTTAGTAAATTTTGAGTGTCAATCAAAATGAATTTTTGTGATAAATAATAGTTTTCAGTCAATAGGTCGTATTTCACTTTCTTTCCTTGAAGAGTTGGGGCAAATATCTCTGCTTTTTTTCAGGATATTAAAAAATTTTAAGAATCTTCATCGAACCAGAAAAGAAGTGTTGTTCCAGATGCAGAACATCGGAGTGGATTCACTTCCACTTGTTATTATAATTGCAACTTTTACTGGTGCAGTTGCAGCCTGGCAGGCAGCTTATCAGTTAAAAGGTATTGCTCCTCTTTCATTGTTAGGCGGAACTACAAGCAGAGCTATTATTACAGAACTTGGTCCGGTTCTCACCGGTATAGTAATCGCCGGCAGAGTTGGTGCTTCGATAGCTGCAGAACTTGGAACGATGAAAGTAACTGAACAAATTGATGCGCTTGAAATAATGGCAATTGATCCGATAAGATATTTAGCTATGCCTCGGTTTCTCGCAGCTATACTGATGATGCCTATTCTGGTAATTTTCGCAAATACTATTGCTGTAGGCGGAGCTTATGTTGTCTCGGATTATTTTCTTCAGGTTCCTTACAGCGTTTTTTTTGGTTCTGTCAGACAATTTTTCGAGTTCTCTGACCTTACTGGAGGCTTGATAAAGACCGTAGTCTTTGGTGGTGTAACCTCATTGCTGGGTTGCCATATCGGTTTCAGAACATCCGGAGGTGCTGAAGGTGTAGGCCTTTCAACAATTCGTTCATTCGTTCTTTCAGCAGCTATGATTTTAATTCTTGATTATTTCTTGTGGACTTTACTTTTTTAAATCAGTTTTATAGAAGTATAAATCTTTGTGATATTCATCAAATACAAGTTTAAATTTTCTTTAAAATTCAGTACCATGGATATGCATTTAACAAAATTCTGGAGCAAATTATGGAAACAATCCAAATCAACATAAAAGAAAGAAAAAGCAAAGTTATCCTTCCTGAAAATCTTGGCTTTGGAAAAATTTTTACTGATCACATGTTTGAAATGGACTACAATGAAAAAGATGGCTGGCATAATCCAACGATAAGACCTGTCGAAGATTTACCAATTCATCCTGCATCAATGTTCATCCATTATGGTCAGGCTGTCTTTGAAGGTTTAAAAGCATTCAAACAAAAATCAGGAGATATTGTTATCTTCAGACCTGATAAACATTTCGAGCGGCTGAACAATTCATCCAGAAGAATTTGTATCCCTGAAATAGATGTTGATTTCGCAATCGAAGCTTTAAAAGAACTTATTAATATTGATAAAGATTGGATCCCGACTAAACATGGTGAATCATTATACATTCGACCATTTATTTATGGTTCAGATCCTTTACTTGGTGTTAAACCTGCGAAGGAATATAAATTCATATTGTTGTTATCTCCTGTGGGTGCTTATTATCCTGAAGGTTTCAAACCCGTTAAAATTTTGGTAACAGACGAATATGTCAGAGCCGTTCGTAAAGGATTAGGAGAATGTAAAACACCAGCCAATTATGCGGCGAGCTTATTAGCAGGCGAGCAAGCAATCAGGAAAGGATTTACTCAGGTTTTATGGCTTGATGGAGTTGAACAAAAGTACATAGAAGAAGTTGGTACGATGAATATATTTATTAATATGAAAAATGAAATTGTAACTCCAAAATTAAATGGAAGTATTCTGCCGGGTGTAACAAGAAGATCAGTGATTGAAATTTTAAAAGAATGGGAAATTAATATCGTTGAGAGAGCAATCTCCATAGATGAAGTAGTTGAATCTTACGATAAAGGTAACCTGATTGGTTTATTTGGAACCGGTACTGCAGCAATTATTTCATCAGTCGGCTGGCTTACCTATAAAAACAAACAAATGATTTTTAATGACGGCAAACCCGGTGAATTGGATCTTCGTCTTTTTAATGAACTGACATCAATCCATTACGGACTTAAAGAAGATACTCATCATTGGCTGACTGCTGTTGAACAAAAAGAAGTTGTTGTATCATAAAAATCCGGGTAGAGGATTTATTATTCTCTACCCCTTTTTCCCACCAATAAAAAATTAAAGCTTTTTTTATTCAAAATTTTTATAATTAGCACTTGACAAGTGTTCAAATGTGCACTATATTTGTGGTGAACAATTGAGCACTACTATGAAAGATAAATTAACTGACAGACAGGAAGAGATACTTACTTTCATCAAACAATTTACGTTAGAAAGTGGCTATCCTCCTACACTCCGCGAAATAGGAAAGCATTTTCAAATCTCATCAACTTTTGGTGTTAAAAGACACCTTGAAGCCTTAGTTAAAAAAGGTTTCATTAATATTGAAAGTAATGCTAGTCGGGGTATTTCGGTAATAAGAAAAACTTCTGAAGATTTTGTTGAAAGTTCTCTCAGCGCTGAAAGTATATTTCTAAAAATTCCGATAATTGGTCGTGTTGCTGCTGGTTTACCTTTAAACTCAGTAGAAAATTATGAGGGATCTTTAGTTATTGACTCTTCGTTTCTTAAAAAGGATGAGGATGCTTTTGCTTTACGTGTAAAAGGAGACAGCATGATTCATGCGGGAATTAATGATAAGGACCTAGTAATTGTGTCACCTAAAGAGCAAGCCAGGAACGGAGATATTGTAGTAGCTATGCTTAATGATGAAACTACTGTTAAGAAATTTGAATTTATAAACAATAAAATAAAACTCATTGCGGAGAACAACGCTTACTTACCCATTGAAGTCAAGAATGAAGATGACTTTAAAGTTATAGGTAAAGTTAAAGGTGTTGTGCGATGGTTGAATTAGAAAGGAAATGAAAAATGAAAACTGATATTTTTATTCAGGCAATCCAGAACAGAAACCATCTGCAGTTCTTATATGGTTTGCAGGAAGTTAATATTGAACCTTATTTTATAACTAAAAACAGACTTGGGAAAAAAGTAATTTACGGAAGGATAAGAAGTACAAACGAAATCAGAAAATTTGACTACAATAAAATTGCTAATATCAGAATAATTAAATCATTTAAGTTTACGCCGCTTATTCCGATTACTTCTTTTGCTTCTTAAGACAGGGTATGATTATGAACATTACAGAAAAAAAAGCAGTTGATCTTTTAGTAAATGAATTTTGGCGAATGGGTTACTTTACCGTCAGCCGAAGATTTGGAATTTATTTACCTGAACCTTCAAGTATTGGAAGATTTAAAGTTGATGTTATTGGAAGGCAAAAGGATAAATATGCAATTGGTTTATTTCTGACTAAGGAAGAAATATTTAAATCAGATCTTCTGGAAAAAATAAATTATCTGGCATCAAGAAGAACCAAATTTTCTGCCCGACCGATAATGCTGCTTATTGGTGTGCCTGATAAATACTTTAAACAGGTTAAAGAACTACTGACAAATGTTGATGAAAAAGTCAGAAAAAATATTAAACTAACCCGTATTATAGAAGAAAATCTTGAGAGCATCAGAAACACACGACAACCAAAGAAGATGATTTTCTCATAACTCAAATTCACCACGCTCTTTTTTTACCTTTACTCATTCAGACAAACCCGATATTATTGATACAGCGATCCTGGGGTTCCTGATAGTTGTTGTTTACCTTGTTTTTATATGCTTATGGTTATAATTTTACAGTCTTCATCAAATTAAGAACTTAGGATTGGCCAGAAAAAAAATACAATCTGATAAAGCTCTTCAGGAAGAACTAAAGAAGAGTGGTGATATTCCTACCCATATAGCAATTATAATGGATGGTAACGGCAGATGGGCAAAAAGACGCGGATTACCACGTGTTGCCGGACATCGGAGAGGGGTTGAAACCGTTCGTGAAATTGTTGAAGTGTGTGCAGAAGTAGGAGTAAAGTATCTCACACTATATACTTTTTCAACAGAAAATTGGAAAAGACCAAAGGATGAAGTATCCACTTTAATGAGACTTCTGCTAAAAAGTCTCAAAGACAGGCTTGATGAATTAAATAAAAATAATGTAAAGTTAACCTGCATAGGAAACATTGAATCACTTCCGGACGTCGTACAAAAGCAGCTTTTTGAAGATATTGAGCGAACAAAGAATAACACAAGAATGACATTAAATCTTGCTTTAAGTTATAGCGGAAGATGGGAACTTCTGGAAGCTGTAAAAAACATATCCAGGAAAGTTGTTGATGCTAAACTTTCTCCGGATAAAATAACAGAAAGTACTATAGCTGATCATCTTACGACAAGAAATATGCCCGATCCGGATCTTATCATTAGAACAAGCGGTGAATTCAGAGTTAGTAACTTTCTGCTCTGGCAAATTGCTTATTCTGAATTTGTTATCCTTGATGTCTTCTGGCCTGATTTTTCGCGGGAACATTTGTACGAGGCTATAAGACAATATCAGAAACGTGAACGAAGATTTGGTAAAGTGAGCGAACAAATACACAATCCTGCAACCACAAAACAAAAAAGGGACTTTCCTGTTGAAATTACATAGGCTGTATATTTTTCTATTAGCCTTTTTATTTACTGTTGTCTCTTTTCCTCAGGGATCTCAGAAGAGTTATAAAATTTTAGGAATTTCTGTCGAAGGAAATAAATCTGCTGATGCAGCCACCATCATTGCAAACAGCGGTTTAAAAGTTGGCGGAGAAATTCAGGTTCCCGGTGATCAGACTTTAAGTGCAATCCGGCAACTATGGGCTCTTAATATTTTTTCCGATATTCAGATTTTAATAGAAAGGGAAATTACAGAAGGAATTTTTTTACTCATTAAAGTTGTGGAATACCCCAGACTTGAACAGGTTGTAATTGAAGGTAATGATGAGATTGATACTGAAGATATTGAGAAGAATATAACGTTTCTGAGAGGCACAGTACTTTCACCCCAGGCAATCGCCAAGCTAAAATTAAGAATCAAAGATCTTTATGCTGAAGAAGGTTTTCTGAATGCTGAAATAAAGCATGATATGTTTGAATTTTTCAGAGCTGATACTGTTGATGAAGATATAACAGTAACGTGGCGAAATATTACTGATTTTTCAGATGAATATCCTTATACATATGAAAGTGGTGATCAGATCTACTCAAATCTGATCGAGAGAATTAAAGAACGGGTTTTATTAAAACTTACAATTACAGAAGGTGATGAAGTAATTGTCAGGGAAATCGCATTTACAGGAAATACGGTTTTTGATGCTGATGAACTTGCAGGTGAGATGGATGAAACAAGTGTTTCTGTCTGGTGGAAATTTTGGTCTAGTGCACAATTCAAACCGAAAGATTTTGAAAAAGATAAACAGCTGATTATAGATTTTTACAAGAAGAATGGTTACAGAGATGCAGAAATATTAAAAGACTCACTCATCTATTTTAATGATAACAGAGATTTAAAAATCTTAATGGATCTTTACGAAGGTCCTCAATACAAAATCAGAAAAATAACCTGGGAAGGAAATACTGTTTATCCCGATTATGTTTTAAACGAACGACTCGATTTTGCAGAAGGAGATGTTTATGATTACGAAAAGTTCCAGCAAAATCTTCGCGGTAATGAAGCTCAGACTGACATTTCTGCGCTCTATCTGGATAACGGGTACTTAACTTTTAATGCTCAGGCAGAAGAAAAAAGAGTCGCTCAGGATTCTATTGATCTTCATATAAGAATTGAAGAGAGAAATCAATTCAGAGTTTCACGGGTTGAAATTGGCGGAAACACTAAGACAAAAGATAAAGTAATAAGAAGAGAACTTTACACCATACCCGGCGATTATTTTAACAGGGCGTTTTTATTCAGAAGTGTTCAGCAGCTTGCTAATTTGCAATACTTCAGTGCGGAAAAACTTTACGGTCCCGGGGGAATAGATACAAAACTTGAAAGCGATAGTACTGTTGCGGTTATTTTTAATGTGGAAGAAAAATCCAGCGATTACCTTAACGCTTCAGTTGGTTATAGCGGAAGTTTTGGATTCAGCGGATCTATCGGTGTAACGTTAACTAACTTCTCTATTGCTGAACCATTCTCATTGGGTGGAGGTCAAATATTAAACTTTAACTGGCAGTTTGGATTTGGCAACATTTACAGAACATTCACAATCGGTTTTACTGAACCATGGATGTTCGATACACCAACATCGGTTGGTATTGATGTGTTTGATACGCGCCAGCAGTACGTTTACGATTTACGGCAAACAGGCGGTACATTAAGAGTTGGCAGAAGACTCAAATGGCCGGATGATTTCTTCTATGTTCAGGGCAGATTCAGATACCAATATAATAATGTTTTACAGGGACAAAATTACTACACAGAAGGAGTAACTCACCAATTTACACTTGGTGCTACTATTAGCAGGAGAAATATTGATAATCCAATCTTTCCATCTCAGGGCTCATCATTTACTTTAGATATGGAAATTTCTGGCGGTCCTTTTTTACCCGGCGATGTTGATTACCTGAAGAATATGTTTAAAGCCGAATGGTACAAGAGATTACTGAATACTAACAGACTGGTATTTTATACTGTAGCTGATTTTGGTTACATAGATGAAATTGTAAAAGGAACACCAATTCAGCCATTTGAATTTTTCTATATGGGAGGTAATGGGTTAGTCATTGCAACTGTTCCGCTAAGAGGTTATCCAGATAGAAGTGTCGGTCCGCGAAATATTTTCGGTCAGGTTATAGGTGGAAGAGTTTACTCAAGAATCGGAGCTGAAATTCGCTTTGCCGTTACTCTTGAACCAATTCCATTATACCTGTTAACATTCGCAGAGGCGGGAAATGTTTTTGAAAGTTTTGATAAAACAGATATTTTTGATTTGAGAAGATCGGCTGGTGTGGGCGCAAGGATTTTAATCAATCCGATCGGTTTAATTGGTTTTGATTTTGGTTACGGTTTTGACAGGGAGATTGTTGACGGAAGAGATCCTGAGTGGCTTTTTCATTTTCAATTCGGAAAAGGTTTTTAGTTTAACACAATTCACAATAACATAAGGAAAAACACTGTGAGAAATTATCTCGTAATTTTATTGGTGCTTATAAGTAGCTCACTCTTTGCACAGACTGCACAAAAAATCGGTTATGTCGATTCTCAAATAATTCTTACGCAATTACCCGAGGCGATTAAAGCTCAAAGTGATCTTGATGCTTTAACAAAGAAATGGTCAGATCAGCTTGATTCTATGACTCTTTCTTATCAGCAGTTACTTACAGATTACCAGAAACAAGCTACTACGATGACTGATGAACAGAAACTAGCAAAGCAGCAAGAACTCATTGCGATGGAACAGAAAATTCTTGGCTTCAGAAATCAGAAATTCGGGCAGCCCAACGGCGAAATCTATTTGAAGCAGGAAGAAATATTTGAACCTGTTAAGAAGAAAATTTATGCAGGCATTGAGCAGGTTGCTAAGAGCGAAGGTATGCAATTCGTTTTTGATAAAAGCGGAGATATTGTATTACTTTATGCCGATGCCGCATTTGATATTACCTTTAAAGTACTGGATAACCTGAAAAGGGGTAAATAATTTCATTTATTTTAATGCGCAGGTTCTTTCTTTTTGGATGAAAGAACCTGTAATTAAAAATTTTTTCTCCCCGGAGTAATTATGAAATTAATTTTCATCTCTCTGTTTGTTTACTTGCCACTACTGTCATTCGTCAGCAATGCACAGTTAAAAATTGGTTATGTTGATTCTGATACAATTATGGATAACTTTCCTGATGTGCAGGATGCAAGGCAAAAGCTTGATGCATTAATTCAGGAATGGCAATCTGAATTAAGAAAACTTGAATCAGAACTCAAAGCAAAGCAAGATGATTATGAAAAAAGAAAGCTGATAATGACTGAACAAACAAGCACTGAAATGATGGCCGAAATCAACAAACTTCAAAAGGAAATATCGGATTACCGTGATAAAAAGTTTGGTGCTAACGGTGAATTGTTCCAGAAACAGAATGAACTTATGAAACCAATTCAGAATAAAGTTTTTAATATCATCCAGCAAGTTGCAAAAGAAGAAGAACTGGATTTTGTTTTTGACAGAAGCGGCGATATTTTGTTTCTTTATGCAAAGCCCGAGTACGATCTTACAGCAAAAGTTATTGAAAGACTAAAGCTTGAATAATAAACCAGGTATCAGACTTTCTGAAATTTCGGAACTTGTTGGCGGTAAAATTACCGGGGATGCGAATGTTATAATTAATTCTGTTGCAAGAATTGACGAAGCTAAAAAAGGTGACCTTACATTCTTATACCTTCGTGAATTTGAAAAGTATTTTTCTTCAACAGGTGCATCTGCTATACTGGTAACACCGGGTTTTGTTAAATCCCGCGATGATATTTCTTACATTGAAATTGACGCTCCGGAAAAAGCATTTGCCGCAGTAATCGTAAAATATTTTTCTCCAAAGTTTGAACTTAAAGGAATTGATAAAACTTCTTTTGTACACAATACATCAACTCTGGGTAAAAATGTTGCGTTGGGCATGAACGTAGTTATCGGGGCAAATTGCAAAATCGGTGATAATGTTAAAATATTTCATAATACAGTACTGCTTGATAATATTGAAGTAGGTAATAATACAATTATTTTTCAGAACGTTAGCGTACGTGAAGATTGTAAAATTGGAAACAACGTAATAATCCATGCAGGTGCTGTAATCGGTTCAGATGGTTTTGGATATCAGAAAGATGATAAAGGTTGTTACAACAAGGTTCCACAAATCGGTAATGTTATAATTGAGGATGACGTGGAAATAGGAGCCAACACAACTATTGATAGAGCTGCACTTGGAAGCACAATTATAAAAAAAGGTGCTAAGATTGATAACCTTGTTCAGATTGCTCACAATGTTACGGTTGGATACAATACAGTAATGTCTGCACAAAGTGGGGTTTCGGGTAGTGTTAAAATTGGGAATAACAATATTATTGCCGGGCAGGTTGGAATTGCAGGTCATCTTGATATTGCGGATAATGTTGTTCTTATGGCTCAGTCGGGTGTTTCTAAAACTATTTCCAAACCAGGATTCTATTTTGGCACGCCCTCAAAAGAGGCAAAGACTGCAAAAATTCTTGAGG
Source organism: Ignavibacteriaceae bacterium (assembly GCA_013388525.1). The sequence goes on from JACAFA010000275.1 coordinate 13,862, forward strand.
CTCATTTTAGAAATTTTCCCGAGTATGTTGAGCGGATAAAAAGACTTGAAGAGGAAATTAAAAAGTTAAAAGAGGAAATTCACCAAAAGAAAACTTAAAATTATTCAACACTTTTACTTGTTGCATTTATTGGATTTCAGGGTTCCTCTCACTAATTTTCCAATCAATTATTACTTTCAAATCGTAAAACAAACCAGGTTTATAAATGTTAGAACAGCAAAGAACAATTTCCAAACCGGTCTCGATGTCAGGAATTGGACTTCACACAGGAACAGAATGCAGACTTACCTTTAAACCAGCACCGGAAAATCACGGAATAAAGTTTGTAAGAACAGACCTCGGAGGAAATCCTGAAATTCCTGCAATAGCAGAAAACGTTGTTGATGTATCCCGCGGAACTACAATTGGAATTGGTGATGCGAAGGTTCACACAGTTGAACACGTTTTAGCTGCAATTGTTGGTTTACAGATAGACAATATTATTATTGAAGTTGATGGTATTGAACCTCCGGTCGGCGATGGAAGCTCGCTTCCTTATGTTGAAGTTTTACAGAAGGCAGGATTTGAACAGCAGGAGGCTCCTAAAGATTATTTGATAATTGATCAGACAATTATGCACCATGAAGATGACAGGCAGGTGGATATAGTTGCTTTACCCCTTGATGATTACCGTGTTACTGTTATGGTTGATTATCAGAATCCTGCGCTTGGAAGTCAGCATACAGGTTTGTTTGACTTTGAAAAAGAATTTGCAACTGAATTTGCGCCGGCAAGAACGTTCTGTTTTCTCAGTGAGGTTGAAGCATTGGCTGACCAGGGATTAATTAAAGGCGGAGATATTGATAATGCGGTTGTTATTGTTGATCATAAGTTAAATGATACTCAACTTAAAGACCTCGCAAAAAAGATAGGAGTTGAATCAAATATAAGTTTAGGTGAAAACGGAATTCTTAATAATAAACCACTTAGATTTCGAAATGAACCCGTCAGGCATAAACTTCTTGATTTGATCGGTGATCTGGCTTTAATAGGTGCGCCACTTAAAGCACAGATATTAGCAGCTCGCCCTGGTCATAAAGCCAATGTTGAGTTTGCTAAGCAAGTAAGGAAATTATATCAGCAGAAAAAACTTGTAAAAAAATTTCAGTTGATAAAAAAAGAAGGCGTAGTATTCGATGCTAATGCTATCGAGCGCATACTTCCTCACAGGTATCCGTTTCTTCTTGTCGATAAAATAATTGATCTTGAAGTTGATAAAAAAGTTATTGGAGTTAAATCAGTTACTGCTAATGAACCATTTTTCCCGGGACATTTTCCCGGCAACCCGATTATGCCCGGAGTTCTTATTCTGGAAGCAATGGCACAGACAGGCGGAGTATTTCTTCTTGGCTCAATTCCCGATCCGGAAAATCATCTTGTTTACTTTATGCAAATCAACAATGCTAAATTCAGAAAACCGGTGGTTCCGGGAGACCAATTGTTTATGGAAGTAGAACTTGTTCAGAAAAAAAGTAAAATTATTCTGATGAAAGGAAAAGCTTATGTAAATGACGTTCTTGTAGCTGAAGCTGATTTTATGGCTGGAATAGTTGATAAACCAAAAGTAAATAATTCATCTAACGAAAAATGAAAAACATACATCCTACCGCAATTATAAATCCCGAAGCAAAACTTGGTGAAAATTTAATTGTCGGACCTTATGCAGTTGTTGAAGAAGATGTTGAGATAGGAAACGATTGCATTATTGGGCCACATGCTGTGATTTACAATGGAGCAAGAATTGGAAACCGGGTAAAGATTTCTCAGGGAGTTTCAGTCGCCAATCTGCCGCAGGACTTAAAATTTTCCGGCGAGCCAACTCTTTTTATTATTGGTGATGATACAGTTGTTCGTGAGTTTGCAACTTTGCACCGGGGAACTAAAGAAACCGGTAAATCACAAGTTGGAAAAAACTGTCTGCTTATGGCATATAGCCACGTACCACACGATTGTGTTATTGGTGATAATTGTATAATTGCAAATGCAGTGCAGATCGGTGGTCACTCTCACATAGAAGACTGGGTTATTATTGGTGGCTTAGCAGGTTTGCATCAATTCTCCCGTGTTGGTGAACATTCAATGATTGCCGGAGCTGCAAAAATTACTCAGGATGTTCCACCTTACATTCTTGCAGTGAATGATCCTGCTGAATATGGCGGGCTTAATGTTGTTGGGTTAAGAAGAAGAGGTTTTAAAACAGAAGATATTCAGATTCTGAAGGAGACTTACAAATATTTATACGATAAATCCCTGAACGTTACTCAGGCTATTGAAATAATTGAATCAAAGGTAGCAAATAATATTTATGTTCAGCGAGTGCTTAAATTCTTGAAAGGCACTAAACGGGGAATTGTCGGCAAATGATCTGGCAATTTATAAATACAGGATCAAATACCGGCAGTTTTAATATGGATTTTGATCTGGAACTTGTCAGTAGTTTTTCAGGCAAACCCGTACTAAGAGTTTACCAGTGGAAACCATTTTGTATTTCTCTCGGTGCAAACCAGGATTACAATTCCATTAACCATAAAAAAGCTAATGAGGATGGTTTAGATATTGTAAAGCGACCAACCGGAGGCAGAGCAATTCTTCATGCAGAAGAACTGACATATTCAGTGGTGTATCCACTCTCAGAAGAAAAAACTCCAAAACAGATTTACAGGGAAATAAATCTTGCTTTAAAGAATGGATTAAAAAATTACAATCCTCAATTTGAAGAAATTGAACTTGAACATACACAACCGCATTTCCCAACTTTCTATAAAGATGCAAAAAGTACATTGTGCTTTGCTGTTGCCGCAATGAACGAACTCAATTACCAGGGTAAAAAAGTTGTTGGCAGTGCTCAGCGGAAGATTGGAAATTTAATTCTTCAGCATGGATCTATTCTTTGCGGAAGTTATCATAAAAAAATTATAGATTATCTTAATCTTCCCCTCAAATTGCTCGAAGAATTACAAAATGAAATTGAACAAACTACAACAGAACTTGATACTATTATTGGCGAGAAGATAGATTATAATCATTTATCACATGCAATAAAGAAGGGATTTGAAAATCACTTTGATATTAAGTTCGAAGAAAAGATATTTTCAGAAACGATTTCACAGGTTAATTGATGTCAGCAGAAAAAGAAATAAGAAGAGTTACTACCAAAGCACTCGATATCTTAAAGAAGAAAAAAATTAAAATCACTGCACTCACGGCTTATGATTTTATTACTGCTAAATTGTTAGATGAAGCTGGCATCGACATCATACTTGTTGGTGATTCTCTTAGCAATGTTTTTCAGGGAAATGAAACTACTCTTCCTGTTACTATGGATGAAATGATTTATCATACCAAAGCAGTAACTAAAGGAGTTAACCGTGCAATGGTTGTTGTTGATATGCCTTTTATGTCATATCAGCTTGGTGCTGATGATGGTTTCCGGAATGCTGGAAGAATATTGAAGGAAACTCACGCTGCTGCAGTTAAGTTAGAAGGCGGCAGAAGGGTTGCTGAAACAGTTCGGAAAATTACTGAAAACGGAATTCCTGTAATGGGTCACGTTGGTTTAACTCCTCAAAGTATTCACCAGTTTGGAAGTTATCGCGAACGGGGTACAACAAAAAAAGAAGCCGATGAAATTTTTGAGGATGCAAAAATTCTTCAGGATGCCGGTGCGTTTGCAGTTGTGCTTGAAAAAATACCTGCTTCGCTTGGGAAAAAAATCACTTCATCATTAAAAATTCCCACAATAGGAATTGGAGCAGGTAAATTCTGTGATGGTCAAATCCTTGTTACTCCTGATATGCTTGCACTTAATGTGGATTTTCATCCGCGATTTGTACGGCACTATGCTAAACTTGCAGCTGAAATAAACAGAGCTGTTAAGTCGTATATTGTTGATGTAAAGAAAGGAAGCTTTCCTTCAGCCGAGGAAAGTTACTAGTTTGGCTGTAATACATGGTAATTGTGTATAAAGTAATATCAGATAAAATTTTCAATATTGTTGATACCCTTATACCAATATTCCTTTATAGCTTTGTAACACTAACATTTCTTCTGACATCAGATTCCCTCGCACAAGAACATGAAGTATTCTTAAAAGGCGCCTCTGTAACTGACATTGCTGAAGAAGAAGGTTTCCTTTGGGTTGCAACTTATGGTCAGGGAATATACCGTTACTCAATTGCCGATGGTAAATGGATTAACTATTCAACAAAAAGCGGAAACCTTAGCGATGATCTTTTTTATGCTGTTGAGGTTAGCAAGAATTTTGTTTGGGCTGCATCTGTTGAAGGATTATTCACATTAACAAAAAAAGGCAACAGGTGGGACAAAAGAAAATTTGCACAAGGCGGTGAGTTTGGTAACTGGATTCGTTCATTAAAGTACGATGAAAAGGAAAATGTTTTATGGATCGGAAGATTCAGGAACATAACTCGTTTCGATCTTAAAACCAGAAAGTATGATGATATAGACCGAACTCAAGGTGCTGACCAAAAATCCAACACAATAAAAACGATCGAACTTGACGGCGACAGCCTCATCTGGTTTGGCACAGAATCAGGGGTTCATATTTACAACAAAAAGAAAAAATACACTGACCCTTCTGCGTGGCAGTATTTTACCAATAAAAATAAAGCATTTAAAGAGGAAGGAAAGACAGTTTCTGTATCCAAAATTCTTTTTGAAGGAAGGAACATTTGGTTTGGTACCGACGAATTTATAACTGCTGAGCAGCCAGATTTTAACCTTGGTGGCGTTTACATTCACGACAGAAGATTTAACTGGGAGAGGATTTACAAAAGGAATGGTCTCGGTGGCAATGGAATTTATTCGCTTTGTAGAATCGGCAACTACATCTGGGTTGGAGTTTATGAATTTGACAAGCTGCAAAAACTTGAATATGGCAAAGGCTTATATATAATCAACAGAGTTACTCGGCAGGTTACTCCTGTTGATCTCAACGAACTTAACATTACTTCTTCGTCTATTTTATCTTTTCATTTCGACGGCACAAATATCTGGATAGGAACAGGTGAAGGGCTCATTAGACTGAAAATTGATAACAGACTTGCTGAGTGGCCGAAGAAGTAAAAATTCAAGCCTTTCACTAAACCATAAATTTCCGGCATAAATTAATCCCGCCTGATCAAATAGATTTTTATTTGCTCTGTCCTTATAATTTCTTAGTTTTGAACTCATCAGGGTAACAAATAATGGTGCGATATGAAGAGTATTTACAAAATCTTTCTTCTGGCACTTGGGGTTTATACATCTGCCTTCTCTCAAACAACGGAAATCACAAGGCTTCCCGTTCAGGATATTTCACAATCAATTAAAGAATCTGCTTCTGTCTGGCTCTCAGAAAATGAGATAATGATTTTCTATGTGAATGAAACCAAAGATACAATCTTTTCAACAAGAAGCACAGATAGAGGATTAAATTGGTCCCTGCCGAAGTATCAATTTAGTGTAGAACTGCTTCAGCAAACGCAGGAATTAATTTATCCTGCTGTACAAAAAACAAAGTCAGGAAGATTAGTATTTGCCTGGTCAGTTCTCGATGAGGGTATACATTTGACATATTCTGATGATAATGGGAACAATTGGTCACCAGTACAAAAGATTCTAGGGACGGGTTCTTTAAGCGGTTTTGAGAAAAAGTTGTATAATGTTAAAGTATCACAATTATTGGATGAAAAATTAATTCTCTGCTTCAATCCTGAAGGTGATCAGGGAACTCTTTACTACAAAATAAGTCTTGATAATGGAGAAACCTGGAGCGAGACCTCGCGAAAGATATCCCGTAATGGTAATTACAGATTTAGTGATCATACAATTATTTCGGCAAACCCGGATGTTTTAATATGTGTATTTAAGCTGCAGAGAAATTTAACTTCTCCATATAATATTTATACAAGATACAGCTATGATAATGGAACTACATGGGGAGACACAATTAACATTTCAGGATATAAAAAAAATGAAATTATACCGCGAATTTCAAGAGACAACCAGGGATTTATCTGGATATCTTACTTACGAACAGACGTAATCACTTTTCCATTTAACTCAAATTTTACAGTCGGTGATATTTTTTATATAAAGAGCAGTGATAATGGCTTAACCTGGAGCGAGGAAGCACAACTAACTCATTTCATTGGCGATGATAATTATTTATCATTAACTATTTCTGGCTCAGCTCCTTTTCTAACCTACTCAACCGTGAAGTATTCGGATAAATATCAAATTAGTTACGGCATATTAGGTCTAACCACGGAAACATTCGCACCACCATTTCTTTTTGACAGTTTTACATATTGGAGCAACGATCCCGATAGCATATTAATCTGGGCATATGTAAAAGATGATGGTGAAGTTCAATCGGTAAAATTATATTTTGAAGATTCTACTCAGATTCTCCAACTATTTGATGACGGTTTGCACAGAGACGGTGATGCTGGTGATGGGGTATTTGGTAATAAATTGACTGACGATCTAATTAATATTCAAACTGGAAGCACTATTCTTTTTAATGCAAACAAACTAAAAATTCCATTCTCTAATAAAGGTTTAATAGCAGATATCTATATTCAAGATACTCTCAATACCACTTTTACATTAAGGGATGTAGAAAACAATGTATCTGTAAGAAATAGAGAGATTCCAATTAGTTTAAATTCGTCTGGAAGATATGACGAAGGATCCTTTCTCTTCTCAGCCGGTTTCTTTCTTTCAGGTTATTCCAATGGTACACTTTGGACTAATGCAGTTGCTTCATCTACATTGATTCAAGATTATCTGGCTGGCACTGTAAATGCAAATCCAAACGATCCAATTTTTGATTTTTATGTTATAAACAGGGATGATATTCCTTTCGGTGCTACCTGGCAAAGATGGAAAGATGCAGTGTCTCTCGGTGCTGAGTTTTACGATGGAGATGGTGACCGATTATACGATCCTGTTGATAAAAACTGGAACGGTACCTGGAATCCAACCGAAGATATGCCGATGCTGCTTGGCGATATAACTGCCTGGTGTGTTTATAATGATGGTGTACCGCGCAGCCAGAGAAGATGGAACACTGTTGATCCACAAGGAATAGAAATAAGACAGACAATCTTCGCATCAAACCAGCCAGGGTTTGAGAATGTCATTTTTATACGGTACTCAATAATGAATACAGGAATAGTAGCCGAAATCCTGGATTCCGTTTATTTTGGTGTTTGGGAGGATGCGGATGTTGGCGATCATACAGATGATATAGTTGGATGCGATACAACTTTGCAAGCAGGATATTATTATAATGGAGACACAGATTTTGTATATGGAAACAACACACCTTCATTCTTTACTTCTTTACTGCAGGGACCTGTGATGAATACCGGTATTTCTTCGGACACAGCAAAAAGTAATTTAGGGTTACTGATTGGAGATAAAACAACAACTGGTGCCAAAAATCTTGAAATGACTTCGCACATATTTTTTATTGGTGGAGATCCTTTCTTAAATGATCCCAACACAGCACTCGAGGCAAGGTGTTACCTGGAAGGTAAAACCCGAATTTGCACTTATCCTAATCCGTGTACATTTCCATACTGTGAAGTTAGAGGCGTAGTCAACTGCAATGAAGTCAATCCTCTATTCTGGGCTTCCGGTGATCCAGTTACAAATATCGGGTGGATAAATAAGTTTATGGTTGACCACAGAAACTTAATAAGCACTGGTCCTTTTCATTTGGTAGAGAACAAACCACAAGATATTATAGTTGCTTATGTTATGGGAAGAGGAACAGATTATTTCAACTCAATTACAGTTGCAAGAGAGAATGTGCAAAGAGCAATTCAGGAATACCTGAGCAACTTTGCATCGTTGACTTACGATCCAGGCGAACCGACAAATCCTGTAGTAAATTATATTCTCTATCAAAACTATCCGAATCCATTCAATCCAACCACAACAATCCGATACGAACTTCCGCAGGATGGAGTAGTAACAATAGAGTTGTTCGACATACTCGGACAAAAAGTAAAAACTATACTGAATGAATTTAAGAAAGCTGACAGGTATGAAGTCGCATTGAACTCATCAGGACTGGCAAGTGGAGTTTATATTTATCAGTTAAGAGTAAATGACTTCATCACGAGTAAAAAAATGGTTTTATTGAGATAATATTTATTATTTAATATTTGTTAGCAAACAAACGGAGGAAGAAATGAAAACTTTAGTTTTCAAAAAAGAAATTCTTTTCTGGTTCTTCC
>JACAFA010000340.1 GCA_013388525.1 Ignavibacteriaceae bacterium
GGGATATAAACCACGCATTGTTCTCCTTCAATTTCTTCAATTAAAAAACCATATTGCCATGCGTCTTCTATACGAGCCAGCACAGTTTTATAAGCAGTGTTTTCTTCGAATCCAACAAAGCTTGCACCCGCACTTTTTATCATAACATAGCCGGGTACTTATGATAGAAGTGAATCTTCGAGTTTTGCAATTGCCGCCTTTGCTTTTTTTGTTCTGGCAATTAGACCCGCCAGATAGAGTACAAAAAATATCGTAACAATTGAGATAACAATCTCAACCCCAATTCCGAAAATATGTGTTACGTTTAATAATTTAATTATAGGACTTACAAGTACTGCAACTATCTGCAGTGCTTTTTGTAAAATTACTATTAAAATGATTAGAGGTATAAAAAAAAGTACTCCGCCAACTATAATTTCTTTAACAAAATTGTAAATGTTTTTCATGGCATACTACCTTTTATTGATTATTAAAATGCAAATGGAAAATTTTGATTCCACTTTAGTTGTTACGAACAAATTCCACATAAAAAGTTAATCCCTCAACTGCCTGGTAGTAATCACCGGCAAGTATATCTCTGTCGGGTAAATAATTTAATGTGTATGTTGAACCCGGATAGTTAACATCTCTCAGCTCAATAATAATTCTGATATTGCCATAGCTTTGTTCCCATTTTGCCATTCCAACATTAATTGGATTTGGATTAAAGTAATTGGCTGCTAAAGTACCTTCTTCGTTTACTTTAGAAATTTGTATTCTGTAATCTGCGTCTGTTCTAATCCATTCACCAACAAGTACATTTTTATCAGTAACTTTTTTATTACCTGAATCGGTTTCTGAAGGTTCTTTTATGAGTATGACAACAAAAACTATTATCAATATAACTGGAAGAAAAATGGCTAACACTAATTTGATTTTTTTATTCATTATATTTTTTGTAATGCTGTTATAAAAATTAAACTTTAATTACTCTTGTTGTATTTTTTCTTTCGGCTTCCTTCATAGCTGTCTATTTGTAACAGAACTCCTTCGAGTTTTCCGTTGTCCAGTGGAATTCTTCCCGAAGTTTTCAGACCGATGTATTTTCTTAGCTCCGGTTCACCTGTATAAATAAAAGCAGAAGTCCCTTTGCATTTTGTTTTAAGAAAATCGCCAAGTTCTTTGTAAAGATTCTCAACTTCTTTTCTCTCACCAAGCCTGATACCGTAAGGTGGATTTGTAATCAAAACTCCGTTTTCAAATTGTTTTATATGTTGAAAAGGATGAGCAGATAAAGTCACGGACTCAGAATAGGGTAATCTTGATAAATTTTCTTTTGCAACCTTCACTGCAGTTTGTGAAATGTCACTGCCGGATATTATTCCTTTTGGTAATTGTCTGATTTTACTATCGACTTCATTTTTAAATTTTTCCCAAACAGATTTATTAAAATCAGGCAGATGAAAAAAACCAAATTTTTTTCTGAGTTTTTGTGCAGGAATTCTGCAGTAGTGCATTAGCGCTTCGCATAAAATGGTTCCTGAGCCGCACATACAATCCATCAAAGGTTTTTCGCCATCCCAATTGCTTAATCTGATTATGGCAGCAGCAAGCGTTTCCTGCATCGGTGCTTCACCAGCGAGAAGTCTGTATCCTCTTTTATGAAGAGATTCTCCGGAAGTATCTAAACTTAAAATTGCATTATCTTTTTCGATAAAAAGATTAAACCTTATATCGGGGTTAACAGTTTCGACATTTGGTCTCTTACCAAACTTTGCCCTGAAGAAATCTGCAATACCGTCTTTCAATACTTGTGAAGCATACAGTGAATTAGTAATTGAACTATTGGAAACGGATGAGGTGATTGCAAATGTCTGATTTACGGAAAAGAATTTATCCCACTGAATTCTTTCAGCAAATTTCATTATAGCATTTGCATTTTTACA
>JACAFA010000101.1 GCA_013388525.1 Ignavibacteriaceae bacterium
AGTAAAAATATTTTTCCAGCAACTTTGAACACAAGTGTTTCTTCATCGAAAGGGAACTCTTCTGTAACTCCTTTTTTCTTCAGACAGTATTCACGAATTTGCTCGATGTTCATCGTCATGAATTACAAAATTGCTATTTTGATTTATTGTTAAAGAATAAAATCTGCTTTAAAACCATTATAAAATAACAATTTATTAATTGAATAATATTTTTTACAAAATTTCAAAAATCTTTAAGTAAGTTTTAACAAATAAAACCAGAACATTTTTAAAGATAATATGATTTGTTACTTTAACGGCCAATTTCTTAATCTATCAGATATTAAAGTCTCTCCCTTCGATCGTGGATTTCTTTTTGCAGATGGAGTTTATGAATCAATCCGCACATATAATAAAAAACTTTTCAGATATGAAGACCATCTTGACAGATTAAAGAGAAGTCTTAAAGATACCAGAATTGATTTTAAAGAACTTGACTCAATTGAAAATATTATTTACGAACTAATGATCAAGAATAATATTAAAGACGAAGCGCTTGCTTATCTCCAGATTACACGTGGGTCAGCAGTTCCAAGAACTCATAGCTTTCCTAAAGAAAAAATTCCTCCTACACTATTCATTTCTGTTCAGAACTTAATGGAGAACAACGAAGAACAAACAAACGGAGTAAAGGTAATTCTTCAGGAAGATGTGCGCTGGCTCAGATGTGATATAAAATCCATTTCTCTTCTTCCGGTTGTTCTTGCCAGCCAGAAAGCAATTGAAGAAAATGCTGTAGAAGCAATTTTGGTAAGAGACGGATTGATTACTGAGGGCACTCACACTAATTTCTTTGCAGTTAAAAATGAAACTGTTTACACAGCTCCAAAGTCAAGATTCATACTGGAAGGAATAACAAGAAAAATAGTTCTGGAGTTTTGTGAAAAATTCAAAATGGACTATCGTGAAGAATTTATAGAAAAAGATGATCTTAAAAGCTTCGACGAATTTTTTATTACGAGCACAACAAAAGAAGTAACTCCGGTTACAACGATTGATTACTGGACTATTAACGAAGGTGAGCCGGGTAAAATTACTAAATCGCTGCAAAGTGTATTTAAGAAAATCACCGAGGACCATAGATGACCCGTTTAAAAAATAAAACTATAAAAGTATTTATCCTTACAGGTGAATGGCAGGATATTCGTGGAAGAAATATGCTCAGGTTTATTGGAAATTCTGATGATTTAGGAACAGTTGAAATTATTTTTTCTAACAAACCGGTTTTTTTTGTTGAGGATAAATCTGACATTTCTAATCTAACAGTACCATACAACAGAAAAGAAGTTGAACTCAAAAATTTTGATGAGAATAAAGTCGCTGCACTTTATTTCAATACACAACGGGATTTGAGAACTGCGGCGGACGAGTTAGAAAAGATGGGAATCAGAACCTTCGAATCAGATGTTGATCCTGCAAGAAGATTTTTGATGGAAAGGTTTATAAATGCCCAGGTAAAAGTTGAAGGCGTGTATGAGCAAAAAGAAAATCGAACTTCATTTACTAATCCAAAAATCGAGCCTTGCGAATTCACACCAAAATTATTAACAGCTTCCATAGATATTGAAACTGGTGCACAAAATAGTAAACTATACTCAATCGCAATTCATCTTTCAGGTAAAGAAGAGGAAAAGAAAGTATTCATCGTTTCTGAAAAGAAAGAAAAACTTCCCGCCCACATAGTTTTATGTCCTGACGAGAAGGAATTGATGTTATCTTTTATGAAATGGTTAAATGAAAAAGATCCCGATATAATAATCGGCTGGCA
>JACAFA010000153.1 GCA_013388525.1 Ignavibacteriaceae bacterium
TCGGGAACTCATCTCGGATCAAATAACTGGGTGGTTAATTCGCAAATGTCAGCTTCAGGTAAACCAATAATTGCAAACGATCCGCACCTTGCATACAGAGCACCCGGAATCTGGTATGCAGCAGTCATTAAATCACCCAATTGGAATGCTGCCGGAGTAACACTGCCGGGAGTTCCCGGAATTGTGATTGGTAAGAATGATAATATTTCCTGGACACTCACATCCATAATGACTGATGAAACGGATTTTTATTTTGAAACTCTCGATTCATCAAGAACAAAATATCTGCTGGATGGAAGTTGGAAAGATTTAATTATAGTTGAAGATACGATTGAAACACGAGACGGAATCAGAGAACCAATTGAAATAAAATACACTCATCGCGGACCGATAATTTCAAATATTCATCCATACAATTTTATTTTCAATAAGGACGAATCAACTTATCCGCCAATAAGTATGCGCTGGCTTGGGAATGAATTCAGCGATGAGATGGATGCTTTTCTGAAAATAAATAAAGCAAAGAATTGGAATGAGTTCAAATTAGCAGTTGAGAAGTTCAATATTCCGGGACAAAATTTTGTTTATGCTGATGGTGAAGGAAATATAGGTTATGCTTTCGGTGGAGCACTTCCAATCAGACCAAATAATGCTACAACTTTTGTATTTGAAGGGTCAACTTCTAAGAGTGATTGGAGAGGATTTGTTCCAAGAAGTGATCTTCCTTATTTGTTCAATCCAACTCAAAACTTTATTGCAACAGCAAACAACAAGGTGATAAAGGATTTCAAATATCACATAACAAATTTATGGGAACCATCTTCACGCATTGAAAGAATAACGGAACTACTTCAATCAAAGAGTAAACACTCTGCTGAAGATTATATAAAATATCAGGAAGATATTTTATCGCCTTACGCAAAGAGCATAGTTCAATATATTTTATTTGCATTTCAGGATGCTGAAGTAAAAGATGAAAATTTAACACATTCAATCAAGCTGTTGAATGAATGGAATTATGAGATGGATAAATACCAACAGGCACCGACAATCTTCTTAACTTTCTTTGATAAGCTGATGAAGAATATTTATCTGGATGAAATGGGAGAGGATCTTTTCAACCAGTATGTGTTTCTTGCGAATGTACCTTACAGAAATATTCCTGAACTGCTGAAGAATCCATTTTCTGATTGGTATAATGATGTCAAAAAGAATGAACGAAAAACCAGGGATGATGTAATCAGGCAAAGTTTTTCTGATGCGCTCGATGAACTTGAAAAAACTATCAGCAAAGATGTAAAGGACTGGCAGTGGGGAAGTCTTCACACAGTTACTTTCAAGCACGCATTCAGTGGAGCTTCTGGTTTACTGGATGATGTAATTAATATTGGCCCCTATGAAATTAGCGGAGACGGTACAACAATTTTCAACACAGAGTACGCTTTTTCTGAAAGCATTGAAAAGTATCCACTGTTCCAACACGAACCATTTGATTGTGAGCTTGGTCCTTCGATGAGATTCATTTATGATTTTGCAAAGCCGGATGAGTTTTATCTAATTCTAACTACAGGACAGTCTGGAAATATTTTCAGTGATCATTATAAAGATCAGACTGAACTTTTTCTTTCAGGGAAATATATGAAGATAAAGACGGATGATTTGGCTATAAAAAATTCTGAGAATAAGTTATTGAAGATATTACCTTTAGATAGATAATATTTGTAGGAAATAAAAAAGGCCGGGAGGTTATCCCGACCTTTAGTGATATAAGTTGACGCTATTTGATTAGAATCATCTTTTTTGTATCAATAAAGTCTCCTGCTTTTAGTTGATAGAAATATATACCTGATGAAACATTTGAGGCATCAAACTTTACTTCATAACTTCCTGGCTGCTGTTGTTCATTAACCAATGTTGCAACTTCTCTTCCAAGAATATCATAAACTGCAAGCTTTACATCCTTTGATTTAATAATATCATACTTTATAGTTGTAACAGGATTAAATGGATTCGGATAGTTCTGATACAATTCAAATTTATTTGGAACTTGGTTTAATGTAAACGAATCGCTTACCTTTCCAAATAATTGTATACTTCCTTGAGCATTCTTATTAAATTTTGTTTGACCATCTATTATATTGATTTTAGAAATTTTACCAAGGCCACTATCGCCGATGAAAGAATATTCAATTCCGTTTTCGGGATTTAGTTCCCAGGCCAAAGTTATCGGGTAAGCATTACTCTCTACATTTATTTCTAGATCGACTATACCGCTATCAATTGATACAACTTTTATAATCTCTCCATAATTAAACCTTGCATCAAATCCCAATTCGGGTACTGGCGGAGGCATACTCCAATCAAAATTTTCCAAATTTGGTTCAACTTCTAAATTTCCAACATAAAGGCTTTGTTGTTTGCCATTTGAATCAGTAATAATAAATTTATCCAATGACGCTAAATCTATTTGAGGATATGATGTGATTTTTTGCATTCCACATGTTCCTGACAATATCACATTTCCATTGTTGTTAGCATAAACCCAATAGCCAACCCCTGGTTTTATTAAGTCACCATCGTTCGTTAGAGGAACATAGCCGTTATCATACGCATATATTGCAGAAATTATTCCAGATGGATTTGTACAAATCTCCGAAGCAACAACATTATAAGAAAGAGAACCAATAATATTCCAGCCGGTTGAAATCCCAATGCTGAGTGTGTCAATAATTAATCCTGAATGAGTTAATGTTTGGTTGTAATTAAATTTTGTCCAGTATCCAGGTCCGTTCGCAAGTGTAGTTGTATTCACATAACCTGTTCCCGGCACATACTTATAAATATTTGCAGCAGCAGTTGGAAATACAACATTTTTATTATAATCGTTCAACCCTACTGGGACACTTACTAACTGCCAAGCACTATCTGCTTCATTGCTGACAGTAATAGCTCTTAGCGATGTGAGAGGATCACCAACAACTAAATTTTGCCATGCAATGTTAAGAATACCATGATATTGAGCATCAACAATAGAATAACCCATAGCATATGACGGGAATGATGCTGATACTTTTGTAGCTCCTGAAACACGTGGTTCTTGGACATGACCACTACCACCGGTACCCCCCATGTGAATAAAATCGGATAGCAGTCCTTGATCCCACCTGCTCTCTCCGAAACTGACACAATTAAAACTTTCAAGAGTTGAAAAACTTGCGCCATTGGAATAATCAAACATCAAAGTATCCAGAATGTACGTTGGAGACATAGGCGGACTTGAATGAATCCCATGCGATGCATATCCAATTACAGGGCCATTATTTGTCACAATCCAGTTGTCAGTATTATCATAAATTGCAGTGAACCCAAGTGATATTAATTTTTGATATGCAGCAGGAAAATCATCATAAGTAATGTCCGGGTCATCATCAAGAACCCATGTATATTCTCTGCTGTAATCCGGATTTTCTGAACGATCTATCATTCCTTTTACATCAGTAAATGTGTCACCATTAAGCCAGGATACCAGATATTGAGTGTACCAATCGCCACTATTTACAAAATGATTTGGTTTAAAGCAATAATTTAATGTTGTTAAATCATTATCAACAAAATACATCGGACTATAATATTGTGATGTTCTATAAGTACCATACAAATCAAGAAAATTTTTACTGGTGTCAGGCTGATTAATTAAACTCAAAAGGGCACTTACCGAAGCTTGTCTCCTATTAGTAGCATCCCAAATATAAGGATCAGAAAAAACTGTTTGAGGTAATCCTTTACACATTACGATATATCGTATTCGCTCACTTAATGGTTGTCCATTCACATTAGTATTATTCAAGTAATATTCAATTGTATCTGCAATGACATCCTTTACGTACCTCCATCCCAAATTCCCATTTCCCCTAATAATTTCATTATTTTGTACTACTATTACAGTGTCTCCCGAATATATTTTAATTGCTGGAATAGTAATTCCCTTTATATTAACCTCGGGAATATTACGAATAGAAGCATAGTATTGTGCTACTATTTCAGAACTATCGACATTATTTGAATAAACAACAAGAATATTTTCTGGTTTTGGGAAATTTACATTTGTTGGATCTTGAGCTAATAACTCTTCAAGATCAGGTTCATCATCTACCAGCATAGTATCCCCGGGATCAGCAAAAATAAGTTGATTGAAAGTAATTATTAGAATTAAAATTATGAACGCTTTCATATGAACTCCCTTTCGATTTAGGTTTATTTATTTCTCTCTTAATAAGAGTTTTTTTTTTATTTGCTCTATATTATTTTTACAGAAAATACTTAACAAAAAAAGCCCCATTGAGTATAAAACTCTTTAATTCTCTTGCCAGAGGTTATTGCGTCTCAGTGCGGGCTTTTTTTATAGGTGGTGCTCTACCATTTTTAGTTATAAAATTCATAATGTTACTCTTTTATTTGTACTTCTTTTCAACCGATGTTTAGTAATATAAATTTATTGTTTAAGTAGGATCGGTTTCTTGTTCAAACTTATTATTTCATTATCGTCATCTTCATCGTTGAATTATAATTTTCTTTGTTAATCCCTTTAAAATTTAATATGCAGAAATACATTCCACTTGAAAGTCCTTCTGCATTAAACTTAACTTGATGAGAACCAGTTTTTTGTTCTCCGCTAATTAAATGACGAACTTCATTTCCAAGAACATCAAAAACTTTAAGTGTTACAATTCCATCCTCTGGAATTGTATAATTAATAGTAGTTGTGGGGTTAAAGGGATTAGGATAGTTCTGTTCGAGTTTGAAGTTAAACTGTCTACTTATCTCAATCGTTTCCTGAAGGTTATAATATGTGTATGAACCGTCATAGTCTATTTGTTTGAGCCTGTAATTGTACGAGCCAGAATTTAAATCCTTATCCTCATAGTTGTATGCTGTACTTTCTGTGGTGGTTCCTTTTCCTTCAACAAATCCAATCCTTTCCCAAATACCATCGTTATTCTGAGTGAAACGAAGAATCTCAAATCCTGAGTTATTCAATTCTGTAGCAGTTATCCAGCTAAGTTCAACATTATATCTATTTACCACAGCAGAAAATGAAATTAGCTCAACAGGAGTAGTCCTCCCGGGAATTCTAAAAATTCCATCATTACCTGTACCTGCATATATATAACCACTCGAATCAATTGCAAGACAACTCACACCGTTTTCATTTGATAGTCCTTTAAATACCCAGGTAGCACCACTATCTGTAGAGAGATATACTCCAGTTTCCATTCCTATTACACTGACATATACATCATCATTTGTATCGAGTACAAAATCGGGGAAACCATTCAAATCACCAAACGTATTAGTGTTAAGCCAATCATTGCCATCGTTCGTGGTTTTGTAAATACCTGCAGGAATGGTTCCCCAAGCATTACCAATTGAACCAGCCAAAACGCTACCATTATTCAAAAATACTAATGCTTCAACCCCCATCCGGGGATATAACAATTCCCAATTCATACCTAAATCAAATGACCTGTATATTCCATGGTAGCTTAAAGTAGCATCACCGAAAAACATAACACCATTTATATTTATACCAAAATCTAATGCGCCAAATCCAGTGAAACTAGTTGCTTCCCAGGTAACTCCCTCATCGGTAGATCTGAATAGTCCACCTGTACCCATATTAAAAACACTAGTAAAAATGTAACCATTATAGATAACTGAAACTTTATCAAAATCTAAAAATGGAATTGACTGCGCTATTCTAAACCAGTTGTCTCCTCCATTGGTTGATTTATAAAGACCTGTATTTGTGGTTACATAAATTTGATTATTATAAATCGCAATTTCTTCTCCAAATGATGAAGAAAAACCATTATTTTTTAATTCCCATGTTACTCCGTTATCAGAAGACTTATATATTGGCCCTTGTTCTACCGCTACATAAATATTTCCGTTACCATCTATCTCAATATCCCATATGTATTCACCAGAAAGCCCAATGTATTCCCATTCTGTTTGTGAAAATATTAGAGAACTGATTAAAATTATCAATAAAATTGTTAATAAAAGTTTTTTCATTTTACTCTCGAAGTTTTATGAAAATAAATAGTGAGAAGAATTGTAATAACCGAAGTTATTATTAAGATATGCAGCTCAATAAAGGTGAAGATATTTAGAACCAACCATAGCATTTTGATTCCTCAAATTAAACTAATAGTTAATTAGTTATAAATTATCCTATGATCTGTGATGGATTATTTTTTAACCAACCACCAAAAATAATTACTCAAATTTCACGCCCAATAAAAAAATTGCAACAGGTAAAAATTTTTCATACACAAAAAATTAATTATTAAAAATGGAAATTTTTTTTAGGTAAAGTTTACTAAAGTTGGGAAATAATTATAAAGGTTTTTGAAACAGTTAACGTATAACTATGGAAATAAATTTAATTACAATGACATAACTGAGATATAATTTACTCAGTATACTGCCGAAATAATTCACTTCCTATCAATCCACAATTATTATTAACTTTGTCTATATTTACATCAAAAGATTTGTTCAACAACAAGAGTTTAAATGAAAGTAATTGAGCATTTAGAAAAGGCAAAAGAACCGCTGATAAGCTTCGAGCTTATTCCTCCAAAACGCGGCGGGGATATTACGGATGTTTTACATGTTATTGATAACATAATAAAATTCAGACCACCGTTTATTGATATCACAAGTCACTCTGCTGAGGTTATCTATGAAGAAACTCCCGATGGAATAAAAAAGAAAGTAAAAAGAAAAAGACCCGGAACACTCGGTATCTGTGCGCTCATTCAGAATAAGTATAATGTTGATGCGGTTCCTCACATACTGGCAAAAGGTTTTACTCGTGAAGAAACAGAAGATTTTATGATTGAACTGAATTATCTTGGAATTGATAATGTTCTTGCAATCAGAGGAGACGAAAGCGGCTACGATAAACCGATTCCTGTAGGTAAAAGTGCTAACAAAAATGCTCTCGAACTTGTCGAGCAGATTGTAAAAATGAATAAAGGACTCTACCTTGAAGATTCATTGCTCGATGCAAGACCAACTAAATTCTGTATCGGTGTCGGCGGCTATCCTGAAAAACATTATGAATCCCCGAATCTCAAGGCGGATATTAAATTTGCTAAGCAGAAAGTAGATGCCGGTGCTGATTATATTGTTACTCAGATGTTCTACGATAATAAATTTTACTTTGATTATGTTGAAAAGTGCAGAGAGATTGGAATAGATGTTCCGATAATTCCCGGATTAAAAATATTAACTTCTAAAGCTCAGCTTCATTCTATTCCAAAAGATTTCCACGTAACTATTCCATCTGCTCTCTCCGATGAAGTTGAAA
>JACAFA010000339.1 GCA_013388525.1 Ignavibacteriaceae bacterium
ATTGTGAGTTCTCAGCAGTTACAACATTTCCATCAACAACTACATTCTTATCCTGATAATCAATTCCGGCGTTAATTAGTTCCATTTTATCCTCTGAATAGCAAGTTGCTTTTTTATTTTGAAGAATTCCAGCTTTTGCAAGAGTTACTGGTGATGAGCAAATCGCTGCAACGGCTTTTTTAGCATCGAAGAATTTTTTAATAATTTTATGCAGAGATTCATTTTTCCAATAGTTTCTTGCACCTGTACCGCCAATTAAAATCAAAGCTGTGAAGTTATTAGCATTCACATTGTAAAAACTTATGTCAGATTTCACTTTCATTCCTTTGCTTCCTGAGCAAACTGAATGGTCATCCGAAGTAATAAAAATCTGATTGCCGGCTTTTAATAGTCTTTTCCTGATTATTGTGAATTCTTCCTCGTTAAAATCTTTTTTAGGAAGAAAAATCAGAAAGCTATTTTTTGTTGTATTACTCATTAAATTTTTTATAATATCTGCACTAAATATAAGAATAATTCTTGCTCTGCTATTCGCACAAATAAAAGTTCGTATTATTTCCAGTTTTTCTTAAATACTATAGATGCAAAAAATCTGTGTTTTAAATAAAGTTTAATTATTGAAGTTCCTTATTAAGAAAATAAATTAAACATATTTTCGAAGCCTTTGTAATTGAATTAATAGCAAACTATATTTCAATAAAAGTTTTTAAAGAGGTAACAAATGGATACTAAATATATAGTGGATGAATCAGGTGCTAAAAAGGCGATAATTCTACCAATAGAAGACTATGAGGAGCTTCTCGAGGATATTCATGATCTAACTGTGATTGCAGAGCGAAAAGATGAACCAACAATTAGTTTAGAAGAATTAAAAAATAAATTGACTGCAGATGGACTCATTTAAAGTTGAGTTGAAACGATCATTTGAGCAGGATCTTAAGAAAATTGACAGACAATTTATTCCCAGAATTCTAGAAGCAATAAAAAATCTTTCCGAAAATCCTTTCACAGAACAAACAAAAAAATTGAAAGGAGCTGAATCAACTTACCGATTAAGGGTTGGTGATTACCGTGTGATATACCAGGCTGATCTTCCTGCTAAAAAATTAGTAATATACTACGTGAGACATAGAAAAGATGCTTACAGGCTTTAAACAGCAGCTGAAATAATTGATATGCGAATCCCGGAATCAAAAATAGAAGAAATACGAAACTCAGTTGATATTGTGGATGTGATATCGCAACACGTCCAGCTACGAAAACGTGGGAAGAATTTCGTCGGACTTTGCCCGTTTCATTCAGAAAAAACTCCTTCATTTACTGTCAATGAAGAAAAACAAATTTTTCATTGTTTTGGTTGTCACACCGGTGGAAATGTTTTCAAATTTTTAACTGAGTTCCATAAAATTTCTTTTGTAGAAGCTGTTCAGGAGCTTGCAGAGCAGCAGGGGATTACAATTGAATTTGACAAAGCTGAATACACCGAGCAGCAATCCGAGCAGGAAGTCCTTTACGACATCAACACAGAGGCAGCAAGATATTTTCTAAATAATCTATTAAATGACGAAGAAGGAGAATTTGCACGGAAGTATCTTCAGGAAAGAAACATCAAAACACAAACCTTGCGTTCATTTGGATTAGGATATGCATTAAGAGGCTGGGAAAACTTTATCAACTATGCTAAAAGCAGAAATTTAAATATTGATAAATGCATTCAGCTTGGACTTATAGGAAAAAATTCCGAGGGAAAATTATATGATAAATTTCCCGGAAGACTAATCTTTCCGATTTTTTCGCCCAACGGAAGAGTTGTTGCCTTTGCCGGAAGAGTG
>JACAFA010000103.1 GCA_013388525.1 Ignavibacteriaceae bacterium
ACCTGCTGAGCAATAACCTGAGTCAACAATGAATAAGCAGCTAAGTTGAAAGGTATTCCAAGAGCGATATCTCCGGAACGCTGGATAAGATGACAATTAAGTTTTCCATCATTAACATTGAAGACAAAAGTATAGTGGCACGGAGGAAGTTTGCTTGTCGTTGCATTACCTGGTTCCCACGCAGATACAACAAGTCTTCTGCTGTTAGGATTTCTTTTTATTTCATCCATCACGTATTGGATTTGATCAACTTCACGAACAACCCATTCACCATTTTTATTTCTTTGAGCACTGGGGAAATGACGCCAATAGTACCCATAAGCCGTTTCAAGAACACCATTTTCATCAGCCCAGGCATCCCAGATTTTAGTATGCTTTCTAAGATTACGAATATGATTTTCACCTGATAAGTACCAAAGTACTTCATGTAACAGTGATTTCCATTGCATCTTCTTTGTTGTGAGAAGTGGAAAACCTTCATTCAAATCAACTTTATAGAAAGCTCCGAAATAAGAAATTGTATCCACACCCGTCCGGGTTTGCTTTCTGACACCGTTTTCCATCACGGTTTTAACAAGTTCAAGATATTGCTTCATTTTTGATATTCATTTTTAAGAAGTGAGACTGATTTCAGTTGTAATTTAGCAATTTTTTAAGATGTGATAAAATATCAAAAGTTTAGATGTTTGACTATTTCGCAACAAGCCCTTTTGATTCCTTCTTCATAGTTAACGACTGACTCATAATCTGAAGAAAAATATTTCCTCAATTCGATGGGCAAAATATTTTTAGGAAGATTCCTGACACTTTCAGAACCCATTTTACCACATACTAGAAATATTTTCTTAGAAGATGATCCGAATAATTTAAGTAAAACACCGACACCTTTACCAAAGCCAGATTGATAATCATATGCTCCCTCTCCTGTCACCACATATTCAGTTTCATTTGAAGCTGAGTATTCGTGTAAACCAAGATGAAATTCAATAAAGTCTGAGGATAACATTAAGTTTGAATTGTAGAATATTTGAAAAGCTGCCGGTATTCCACCACCTGCCCCTGAAAGTGAATTACTTAAAATTACTAAACCATTATTTTTTAGTATGTTAATCAGATGATTGAAATTTTCTTCTATAATTTGGATCGTCTCTTCATCAGCATTCTTTTGTGGACCAAACACTCTCACCCCACCTTTAAGTCCAAGCAATGGATTAGATACATCAATAACCGGAATTAACTCGAAAGAAAACTTAATCGGTTTATAAGATATACATCTTACCAAACTAAAATTCTCAGGGAGCACACTAATCTCCTTACCTGAATCATTCAATAGTTTTAACCCTAATTCTCCCATCAAGCCAATGCCCATATCAATTGTTGCCGTTCCACCGACTCCGAGGAATACTTTCCTGACATCAAATCTTGTTTGCTGAATGTCTGATTGTATTTGTTTGAGTAATTCGCCTAATCCCTTTGAAGTTAACCGGAGCGGATTTCTATTATACATTGGAACCACCTTAAGCCCTAAAACGTCAGCTGATTCTATGTATAACTCTTTTCTTTTTTCACAATACAAAACCGGACAAACAATTTTTGAATCATCATAAGCAGAAGAAACTTTGTAATTAATAGTCTCTCCACCAAAATAAAACTTACAAACATTCAGAAAACCGTCTCCCCCATCAGAAATAGGTTTTATTATAAGTTCGTCTTTAGTCAAAGTAACCAAATTATTTCTTATTAACTCAGCTATTGTTATTGAGTCTGCACATTCTTTAAAGCTATTTGGCGCTATAAGTATCATTTGAAACTGAATGTATGATATTCAAAATATTTATATTTGAACAAGTTTATGGAAAAGCTAATTCATTTTCTTTCTTTAAAGATAAAGTATATTCTTCTTATTTATGTCGTCATTCAGCTGATTCTGATTTTTTTTACAGACATAAATTACAGAAGCGATGCTTTATATTATTATAAACTTGCGAACGAATGTATTAAACTGAATGAATTCTATCCTGCAGAAAAACATTTACTTGAAGATTATCTTGTAGCTCCATTATACATCAACATACTCATATTTCTATTGAAGATAAATAACTCAACAATAGTGATTAGCTTATTCAATTTACTTGTAATA
>JACAFA010000104.1 GCA_013388525.1 Ignavibacteriaceae bacterium
TTATATTTTTTTACGGATTCGAATCCAGCTTCTTTGAGCAAATTAACCAAAGAGATTTTCTCATCAAACTCTTCAACAGAATCAGGTAAGTATTTATACGCTGTTTTATTTTTTGAGACAATTCCTCCGATGAAGGGAAGTATTTTCTTAAAATAAAATTTGTAAAGTGATTTGAAAATTTTATTCTCCGGCATCTGAAATTCAATTACAGTTGCTTTGCCGTTTGGTTTAAGAACACGATGGAAAGATTTGAAACCTGCTTTGATATCATAAAAGTTTCTTACACCGAAAGCTACTGTAATATTTGTGAAAGTGTTATCACGGAAAGGCATTTGTTCTGCGGTTGTCTGAATAACTTTATCAACTATCCATTCACTTTTCTTTTTGAAAAGTCCGAGCATATTGTGAGAGAAATCAGCACCGATAATAGTTCTGACACCTTGTTTATAAGCTTCTATTGCAACATCACCAGTACCGCAGGCAACATCGAGAAGAAAAGAATCGTTTCCAACTTTACTTAGTTTAAGTGCTTTCCTTCTCCAGTAATGATCAACTCCAAAGCTTAAAAGATGATTCAGGAAATCATATCTTCCTGCAATCGAGTCGAATATATTTTTAACCTTTTGTTTCTTCTCCACTACTTCACTCTTTCATCATGCATCCATGCATTCATTCAATCAACCTATCCGGGCTGTATTTACTTCGCTTGCATGACTGGATGTTTGGATGGCTGCATGAAATGTATCATTATCATTTTAAAACTTTCCGTACTCAAATTCCGGTTTACCAATCTTTCTTCGCCACCAGTTGAAGATATACTTGCCTGTCCACACAGCAAAAATCATAAACAACAATCCTCCAATAAGATCAATAACGTAATGATACCACAGATAAACAGTTGAGAAGATGAGCAGAGTTCCAACCGGAATGAAAAAATATCTCGATCTGCTTTTAAGTCGGAAAGAAAGATACATCACAATAAGTGTGATCATCGTATGACCGCTCGGAAAAATATCACGTTGAACCACTTCAGCAGGATTTGGTGTTCCCGCTGGAATTGATTCACCGGCATTTACAATTTCACGCAAAAAATTTGTGAGAAATAAACCCGGTAAATCCTGGTTCATTGTTTTAAAATTATGAAGTGTAAAACGTGGACCGATCCCGGGCCAGATAAAGTAACCAAGGTACGACAGATAAAAGCCGTATATAATAATGAAAACTGAAAAATCCATGGCGACAAATCTTTTCTTTCGCAGAAGAAATAATCCCAGCAGGATTGGAAGCAGATAAAACATTCCGTAAACGATCTGCAGAATTTCTGTTAATACCGGATGAGAGATTTGCCAGAGCACGTGAGTAGGATCGGTTCCAAACATCCAGCGATCAATTGCAATAAACATTTCATCGTGGTCGTAAATTCTGATTGGTTTTATCATAAAGTAAAGTTCTTTGAAAGTGATAAGGACAACAGGAACTATGTACCAGTAGTGTGCAGCATTCCAGAATTCGTTATCGTATTTTGATTCAAGATAAGCAAGAACAAATGCGACTATAATTATGAATAGGTTGACTGCAATCCATATTCCCCAGGTTTCTATTCTGTCGTGATAAACTATATGAATTGCTGAAAGGATGATGTAAAAGCCAATTACAACAACATCGAATGCTTTAAGATGCTTTACGAGCGCTTTGAATTTATCCATCAAAAGTTTTTTAAGTAATTATATCCGGGTGAATTCTGAATGCTTCACTGCGTATTTGGTGAGAGTGACAAAATTATCCACACTCAGATTTTCAGCACGCAACGTAAGGTCAATACCCGAATTTGAAAAATCAATTTCGTGAAATATACTATTACTGAGTGAATTTTTTAAGGTTTTTCTTCTATTACCGAATGCAGCTTTTACAATTTGTATGAATAATTTCTGCTCATCTTCCGGTTGTTTGATTTCCTTGAATTGGATATGAACTAAGGCTGAATATACTTTTGGCTTCGGGTAGAAAACATTTGGAGAAATTTTGAAGCACAGCCGAGTGTCAGTAAAATATTTCAGTACAACTGCAAGAATGCCGTAATCTTTCGATCCTCTGTCTGATGTCATTCTTTTCGCAACCTCAAGTTGAACCATAAA
>JACAFA010000295.1 GCA_013388525.1 Ignavibacteriaceae bacterium
TAACTCCAGTATGCAAACTCTGCATGAGCATAAAGTTGTGGAATTATTCGGTAACGGCTAAACAGACTTCCACCATAATTACTAGTATTTAGTGCTGGAAATGGTTCGTATCTATCATCGCTTATGTAAGCATAACCTACTTTCGCGCCAAGTGATAATTTTGGTGTCACTTTATAACCAACCAAAGGATATACCCCCAAATAAAAGTAATCATTCCAAAAGCTGAATCCGATATTACCACCATAGTACCATTTACTTTCCGCTGATGGCGGCTGAGTTGTTTGACTTGAATTAGTTGTGCTTTGAGTTAAAGTATTATCTTCAGCATAAACTGAAGAAAATAAAAATCCTGTTAGCAAAAGAACGAATAGTATGTACTTCATTTTGGCTCCTTAATTAAGTTGATAAAATCATCAAGTAAAATTTAAACTATCCTCTTTAATAAACAATAACTTATGCAAGATATTAGCAAATTATTCGCATTTAGTTTTTAGTTTTCATTGTTAAACAATTAATTTTGGATATTATATATGTTCAATTATCACTGACTCACTTTAAATTCGGAGAAATTTTATGGCAATCAATTTTAAAAATCGCAGCTTCCTGAAATTACTTGACTTCACACCTAAAGAAATTCGTTACTTGCTCGATCTTTCTAGAAAATTAAAAGAGGATAAAAAGAAAGGAAAAGAAAAGAAAAGATTAAAAGGAAAAAACATTGCACTCATTTTTGAAAAAACTTCTACAAGAACAAGATGTGCTTTTGAAGTTGCGGCTTTTGATCAGGGTGCAAATGTAACTTACATTAGACCAACCGGTTCACAAATTGGTCATAAAGAAACCATGAAGGATACAGCGAGAGTTCTTGGAAGAATGTATGATGGAATTGAGTATCGGGGATTCGGTCAGAAAATTGTTGAAGAACTTGCTGAGTTTGCAGGAGTTCCTGTATGGAATGGACTAACAGACGAATTTCATCCTACGCAGGTACTAGCTGATTTATTAACAATGGAAGAACATTCGAAGAAAAAGCTGAATAAGATTTCTTTTTGCTACTTAGGCGATGCCCGAAACAATATGGGAAACTCATTGATGGTTGGTGGTGCAAAAATGGGAATGGACGTTCGGCTTTGTGGACCAAAAGCAAATTGGCCTGAAGAGGAGCTTGTTAAAAAATGTAAAGCAATTGCAAAAGAAACCGGCGCCAAAATCACACTTACAGATAACGTGAAAGAAGGTGTTAAAGGTGTTGATTTTCTTTATACAGATGTCTGGCTTTCTCTCGGTGAACCTGCGGAGAAATGGGAGGAACGAATCAAATTGATGAAACCTTATCAGGTAAACATGAATGTTATCAAACTAACAGGTAACCCGAAAGTAAAATTCCTTCATTGCTTACCGGCATTTCACAATCGCGATACGAAAGTTGGTGAGGAAATTTTTAAGAAATATGGTTTAGATGGAATGGAAGTTATCGAAGAGGTTTTTGAATCGAAACACTCAATAGTTTTTGATCAGGCTGAGAACCGGCTTCACACAATTAAAGCGGTGATGGTGGCAACACTCGGTTAGTAAAATCTTACTGTCTGGTTTCTAAGCTGGATTTTCATTTCCTAATATCTCGATTTGAAAATCCAGTAATTTCTTCAAAGCAAAAAATGGTGCTCTCGAGCAAAGTTCATAAAACTGGTAAATTGCTTCTTCAAGTACTTTCAATGCTTCCTGATCATATTTTTGTTCGCTAAAGTAAGACCAATCTTTTCCAAGATACTGTTTAAATTTTTCTATTTGCTCCGTATTTATGATTGACTTATAATTTTCATCGGTAAGTAATTTTCTCATCCTTTCGCGAAAAACACTTTCCTTACTTTGCATTTGTTCCATTTTAATCCTGATTTGATTAAATGAATGAACCTTATAAATAAACTGCATCGAATCTATCAGATCAAGATATACTTGCAAGTTTGATTTATCTTCTCTTACGAGATAAAAATATGTTTCATAATATTTTAAAAGCTCTGAATCTCTTTCAACCATTTTGCTCAGTTTAAAGAAATATTTGAAAATTTTAATATCAAGCTTATTTACCTTTTTGTATATGATTTCATGTTCCTTTAAAAGTTTATCAAGTAATTGATGACTTTCTTTTGTCTTATATTTTACTCCGTCATATTCAAAACTTTCTATCTTCCACTCACTTTTAGAAATACTCTCAATCGTCTTTATATCATAGTCGAGACCGCTAAACTGCTGAATAAAATTTACATTAGCTTCAGAATAAACCTCATTAAAATCATTAAAATTATTTTCATTCACTTTTTCAATTGCAAGTTTTATATCGAAGCCCGAGATACCTCTGTTATCATAAAAATAATTGTACTTTTTGTCAAAGGAATGTTTATCTAGATCCTCCGAATATTTCTGTATAAATTCTTCTAGTGAAAGATTAACCGGAGATTCAGAAAATTGCCAGTTCCTAAAAAGTTTCTCAGTTAGTTCTTTTTGGATATTTTCTTTGTTTATAAAAAAGTTCCATGCTGAATCGTGTGATACAGTCGAATGAATATTTAGTGTTTCAAGCTTTTTGATACGGTCGTCTACAGATGGATGGGACGCCCATTGATTTATTATTATCAACTTTGATCTGTTGAGATTTACAATTGTCTCTTTAGTTACATAAGGCAATCCTTTGTTAAATTTAAGATTATATCTCTCGGCAATTTGATTAGTTGTATAAGAGTGTTGCGGATATATATTCTCTGCCTTAATATTTTCTGAAATATGATTGTAATAAAACTGCCAGACATAATTAAATGAATCTGAAGCCAAGCCACTACGCATTAAGGCAGTTACAGCCGGTACGGAACCTGCAACACTTGCAGATATTTCATCTGCATGGAATTCCATCTCTCTTGAAAGTGCCATGTAACTTTTAGATACAACATCATAAGCTTTTCTCAATATCCATCTTATTATTCTTGAATAATAAATCACAATCCAGGACAATCTACCAATCTTGGTAAACTCGAGCAGCAGGGTTTGATAAAACTCTTCATCAATCAGCATTTTATAGATTATCTGATTCTCGATATATACGTAGCTATAAACATTCAGACTTTTCTGTGTAAAGTGCCCAAACTCGTGAGCAAGGATTGCTTTCAGTTCACTTTCACTCATCGAGTTCACCAATCCCAAACCGATCATCAGATTTTCTTTACTCGGGAAAAATAAATTTCGAAAGTTTGAATCGTAGAAGACCATCGCTTCAACACCTGAACCCAGGTACACCCTCTGTGGAAAGTTAGTCTCGATTTCTTTTGAAATGGATTCAATAATTTCAAAAAGCTTTGGCTGATCATCTCTGAATATTTCTATCCATCCGGATCTATCTACGGTATACTTTCTGAAAAAAAACATCCAGATAAATACTAAAAGAACAATGGCTATAGAGTTTATTAAGATGAATAAAAAAAACACATAAATTGCAGAACGAGCTTGAGTTAAAAATGGTAAGAGTAATGTGGATAAATAAAAAATTGCGCCTACAAATGCAAATGAAAGAACAAGAATAATAAGGTAAATGACAATAAAAAATATTATGGAAAAAATTGTGCGTATAGTGCGGCTTCTGTATTCAGTGGAGAAATTGAATTTATTTTGCATTATTAATGATGAATAATATTTTCATAAAAAATTTGCTTGAACTTACATAAATCTTTTCCCGACAGTGTAAAAGTTTTGTAAAAGAAATGTCATTATTTTCATACAGACAATGAGTTATAAATTACTTTTTCGGATGCTCAACAGAACCGCTATAAAAAACAACACAATCTTTTCCTGTTACATCATCTACTAAATTTGTAACAGGAGCCAAAACAGTACCAACAACTTTTACTTTTCCCATAGTTGGTGAATCAAGATTACCGTATACCTGTTGACTGAAAATACTGCAGCCGCTTTTATCCAATAGGGCAATTGTTAAATCAATATTTTGATTTGCAAATCCAATGAAACCGTTTAATGCTATTCGATTTGTTTTTGTTGTAAATGCAGCATCCCGTATTTCAAAAACACCGTTACTGATTGTCCAATTGGAAGCTAATTGATTAATTATTGTAGATTTTCCTGAATTAAATACAAAGATACTCGCAAAATTAGTCCCTTTCGTTACGACAAGTCCAACCGGTCCGGCAAGCACAACTGCACCAAGATCAACAAGATTAAAATTCTGGCTGCGTTTAAATTTATCAATCATCTCATCAGCATCGAGTCCGTTAAGCAAAAGATTCTTCCCGGTAAGATTAATTGTTCCGTTCATATTACGCACAATGGTATTCCAGTCAGCTCCTGAAGATGATATGTTAAATGAAATTTTAAGCGGTCCACTAATAACCTCATCTTCCATAAATGTACTAAGCATTTTCTCAGCACGAAATTCAATATCGTTGTAAGTGATATTAAATTTGGGTACATCTGCAAACGGTACGGCTGTTATTTTTACTTGTCCTTTTGCATTATCTCCAAAAATACTGACTCTGTTTGATTTAATTTCATAATCCCCATTTATCACTTTCAAATCAAAGTCAATATCTTTTAAGTTGAATGATCCTGATTTAATATTTTCTGATTTAACTTTGCCGTTTGTATATAAAGTTGCTAAAGGATTCGGGTTGATCTTATCATTAAAATAAATTTTGTTTAATTCGAGCTCTAAGTTTTTGGTAACTATCGTATCCTCCGAAAATTCATAAACTAAATCTGCTTTTTTAAGTTTAATAAATTTCAATAAAGTTGAGTCAATTGGAAATTGAAACTCCGTGAAGAATGAACCAGAAAGTTTTGCATTGAGGGATTCGGACACAGTATCGTTTTCACTGTAAAATAATTCGGACAAATATATTTTGTTAAAATCAGTTTTCATTTTTATGTAAAATGGCTGATGCTTCGATGTATTATACTCAGCGTTAAAATTGAATTTTCCATTCATAAAATCAGTTTTAAAGTTTTCAAACTTCATATTGAAGCCGAGGATACTTTCACTGATTTTATAAATTCCTGAATTAATTTCTAAACGCGGCAGAAAGCTTTCTATAGTTGCATCTAATTTCCTGATATCAAAATCTATTTGGGGAAAGGATTTAAACTTAGTTGCTTTTGTTGTTGAAGTTGTTGCAATTACTGAAACATCAACATCAAGGATTCGGTGATTGAAGTCTCTTTTAATAGAAGGATCAAATGATAAAAAGTTTGGTAAGTCGAACACCGATGATTTAATATTAAGATTAGCTGTGATGTCTTTTTCAATATCAAAGAAAAGATATTGAAGATTATTTACTTCACCGTTGATCAGAATGTCAGTGTCTTCAGAAATTACGCTAAGGCTATCAAAGTAAATGTCATCATTATCTCTTCTAATTGTTCCGTTAACTTTATCAAAACGAATTGTTCCAGGAAGATTAATTCCAAAATCCTTAAAGAATATA
>JACAFA010000063.1 GCA_013388525.1 Ignavibacteriaceae bacterium
CAGGACATAATAGAACCATAAACAGTATTTAATGAACCGTTGTTTGTAAAATCAACATTATCACTGAAATTACTTGTCGTACCCCAGCTTGTTCCCCAACCTGTTTTTACAACTGCTGCTACTCTTCTCAAAGGTTCTGAACCCCCGGTTTCTTTCGGCATAGGGCTTTGATGCTGTGTATCGTAAACACCCTTCCAACTGATCATCACATATCTATTTGGACTATTTAATGACAAGCTAATGGCAGGATAGCTATTATAGTTAAAACCGCTGCCTGATGAAAGATTTATACTATTATCAAAACGCCAGGAATTAGAACCTTGCCTATAAGCGAATTTGTAGTAAACACCATAAAGATATTCATAAGCAATGTGCATATAACCGGGTTCACCAATTACTGCTGGATTTATACAATAACTGTTTGTTCCCGGAATGTCGGTTTCTGTTGTCCAATTTCCCCAGCCAAAATAATAAAATTTTGTTCTCTGCTTTATTCCTTCAGTTGTGTTCTTTCTGTATGCAACAAATATTTCCCCGGTAGTTGAAGAACCTGTTGTATAAGAAATGACCGGTTTTGCATTACCGTAATATGAGTTAGGATATGATGCAATTATCTCGGCATCAGTGTTTTCATACCAGCCGCCTTGCATACTTTGCTCAAAAGTAAGTACCCATATATTTGCATTACCGCCATATTGGGGGTCGTATTCCTCACATACAACTTTTACTACGTTGCCGTCGTACTCAATTGCAGGATTCTTTCCCTTTTCCAGCATTAGCTGATCCGGATACCACGCACCATAGAAATCGTTGGTCGTACTGTGTGCGTACCATACCGTTCCCATTGACTCATAGACAGCGTGGTATCTGCCGTTGTCTGTTCTTACAATTTTTCTCTGGCTTGCACTGCTTATTCCATTCTGGTCGCTGCTCATTAGCTGACCTTTGAGAATTGCCGTAGCTGTTGCGGTTGATGAAGTAAACACAACTCCTGTTTGTCTGTTCCACTCATTCTGGAAAGTCACTCCGCTTCCTGTCCATTTGTACTGGAAGAATTTTCTCTGCTGCCCGTTTACGGTTATTGTCTGCTCTGGAAGCATTCCGACTTTGTAGTAAGATCCCTGCCATCCTGAGCCAGGTCCGCTCTGATTCAGGAAGACGCCTTTGTATTGACTTTGATAATCGGGATAGAACGGACTCGTACGTTGGTAGTATATTGCATCGTTCATTCCTCTGTTTCTCAGCTGATTTCCAAAAGCTGGATCGGGATAATCAATGAACCATGGATCGCGAAATTCAACTTGCCCGCCATC
>JACAFA010000302.1 GCA_013388525.1 Ignavibacteriaceae bacterium
CAGGACATAATAGAACCATAAACAGTATTTAATGAACCGTTGTTTGTAAAATCAACATTATCACTGAAATTACTTGTCGTACCCCAGCTTGTTCCCCAACCTGTTTTTACAACTGCTGCGGCTCTTCTCAAAGGCTCTGAACCACCGGTTTCTTTCGGCATAGGGCTTTGATGCTGTGTATCGTAAACACCCTGCCAGCTTACCATCACGTATTTGTTCGGACTATTTAATGACAAGCTAATAGCAGGATAGCTGTTATAGTTAAAACCGCTTGTTGAGGGGAGATTTATACTATTATTAAATCGCCATTCATTTTGTTCTTGCCTATAAGCGAATTTGTAGTAAACACCATAAAGATACTCATAAGTAATGTGCATATAACCTGGTTCACCAATTCCTGCTGGATTTATACAATAACTGTTTGTCCCGGGTATATCAGCTTCCGTTGTCCAGTTACTCCAATTGCCAAAATAGTAAAACCTTGTTCTTTGTTTAATTCCTTCGGTAGAGTTTTTTCTGTATGCAACAAATATTTCACCCGTTGTGGAGGAACCGGTTGTGTATGAAATAACAGGCTTTGCATTACCATAATAAGAATTGGAATATGTTGTAACAATTTCTGTATCCCACAATTCGTAAGTGGTGCCACCGGATGGAAGAACGAAAGTATATAACCAAATTGTTGCGTTTCCACCAATCTGAGGATTATATTCTTCAAATGCTACCTTTACAATATTTCCATCGTATTCAATCGCAGGATTTTTCCGTAATATGATAATTGTTGATCTGGATTCCAGGCACCATTAAAGTCGCTTGTTGCACTGTGTGCATACCATACTGTTCCCATTGATTCGTAAACAGCGTGGTATCTGCCGTTGTCTGTTCTTACCATTTTTCTCTGGCTTGCACTGCTTATCCCGTTCTGGTCATTGCTCATTAATTGTCCTTTTAGCACTGCCGTTGCAGTTGCATTTGTTGTTGAAAATACAACACCTGTTTGCCTCGCATACTCATCCTGAAAAGTAGCACTTGTTCCAGTCCATTTGTACGGGAAGAATTTCCTGTCTTACCCATTAACAGAAATTGTTTGTTCGGTTAGCATTCCTGCTTTATAGTAAGTTCCAGAACTAAACAACTGATTCAGGAATACACCTTTGTATTGTCCACCATTGGTTGGATTAAAAGGTGAAGGACGTTGATAGTATATTGCATCGTTCATTCCTCTGTTTCTTAACTGATTGCCAAAAGCCGGGTCAGGGTAATCAATGAACCAAGGATCGCGGAATTCAACCTGCCCGCCATCAACTGTAGTTCCTTCCAAAGAGTTTTTGATAGTGATGCCAGAGTATGTTGGTTCAAATCTTGAAGTAAGCTCACTCGTTTCTGAAGTTATTGTAAATGTATGATGATTCCTTACATCAGATTTATCAAAATTCCAGTTATTGTACTTTTCATTAGATTGAATTGTTTGGTCACCAAGTATTGTTTGTAGTGAGAAAACTTGAAAATAGAATTGGGATCCTGGATTAAAAGGCTCACTCCAGTCATTTTCATTTTCGTCCCATTTCTTTAGAACACCGACCTGCTGGTTATTACTCAACCTCTGGTCGATTGTAAAAGGAGTAGTTGGAGGAATAAATTCAATGGTTAATTTAACAGTATTTGTTATCATTACGTAAAGATGATCCCAATAATATGTGCATTCTCTAATTCCCAAAGTAAATCTATCATTAATAAGAGAAGCGTTGATGGCATTACTAAATGCTATGAAATCTGGATCTTCAGGGTCATTGAATGTTAGATTGAATTTATTGTAAGAAGTTTCTTCTGCAGAAAACATTTCTCTGGGGGGAAACATATAATCGAATATCTGTTGTAAATCTGGATCGGTTAAATCATTTTCAATACTAAAAAAATAAGCACACATAGAACTTGTATACCACCCCAGGCGTTCATAATCAAAACTTAGATTTATTGATATAATTTCTGAGTTATCAGGAATCATTGAATCATCCAGATTCCATTGGTATAATGCTCGACTTCGGTCATTTTCTGAACCACCCGTGTAATTTCTGGTACCAACAAGAATATTGGTTGTGGGACCTAACAATCCGGTAGACTGAGCTTCTCCATAATCTATGCTGTAAAGATTCCTTCTAAGGTCAGAAGTTGAGGGACCATACACAAATTGAGCAACTAAGCTTACTGAATTTAATGCTACTACTAAAATGGTAATAATGATTTTAGTTTTCATCATCGTTCCCTTTCTTTTTAGAATTACTAATACTAATTTCACACTGCAAATAAAAAGGCAGAATGATTCACTGAATTATTCACACCACCTTTTCTTTTTGCAAATTAGAGTGGCGATGCTACCGCATCGCTACTCGCTTTTTATTCTGTCTGGCGGACTCATTCTCAACCCCCTTTCTTTTACCTTTTTCCCATTGTTATTATTGCTTGGATTTCTTTCCATCCAACAGCAATGATTA
>JACAFA010000047.1 GCA_013388525.1 Ignavibacteriaceae bacterium
CTTCCTGTGAGTTATTTATTTTCGGTCCGAACAGAACAGGAACACCATATACTGCTGCTTCAAGGACATTGTGAACATTTATTTTGAAACTGCCGCCGATGAAAGCAACGCTTGCGTAATTGTAAAGTATTGACAAAATTCCAATTGAATCAACAATGATTATCTGCTGATTACTATAATTGTTAATGTGAGACAACCTGATTGATGGAGCCGCTCCTGCAAATTCTTGTTCAAGTTTTTCAAGATGCATTATTGTAGGCTCGTGAGGAGCAATAATCATCATAGCATTTTTATCATACTTTAATAATTTTAAAAATACAGGAATCAGAACATCTTCATCCTGCTGCCAGGTGCTGCCTGCAACTAAAACTTTTTTATCCTTCAAAATTTCCTGATTAATTATTTTAGTATTTCTTGATGCAAGACTCCGGTTATAAACTCTGTCAAATCGTGTATCGCCGACTACTTTTATTTGTACATTTTTACACTTAAAACTCTTAAATCCTTTTGCGTCTTCTTCAGATATAGTCAGGATTTTTGTAAAATCTTCAAACAGGTATTTATGGAATGATCTTACAAGCGGTAGTTTACGGGGTGAATTTTTTTTCATAGTGGCATCTACTAACAGACAGGGAATTTTTTTCTTCTTAAGCGACCAGATGTGGTTTGGCCAGATATCATATCGCATGAAAACAACAAGATTCGGAGAAACAACTTCTATAAACCTCTTTGCCCGCCATCGTGAATCAAAAGGAAGATAGGTGATTACATCTGCATAAGGATACTTCTTTGAATTTTCATAGCCCGAGGGAGAAAAGAAGCTTACCACAATATTTACATTTGCTTCCTTCTTAAGTTTTTCGATGATCGGTTTTGCCTGCTCAAATTCACCAAGCGAGGATGAATGGAACCAGATAATTTTTTTTGTCAGATCAAGTGTCAGCCGATTGAGTATTAAATCTTCAAATATTCTTTTTCGGCCAGCAATTCCAATCCGGACTTTCTTCTTAAAAAGTGATATAAAAATTAATATTACGTAAAGAAGAGGAATAAAAAATATATTATAAATTATTTGCCAGAACTTTTTCATTATGACACCAGAAGATTTATTAAACTATTAAATGCCATCTCTGGTTTTATTTCCTTCATACATTTGAAGTGAGTCTTCGGGCAGGATTTTCTGCCTATGTGTGTGCACGGTCTGCAAGAAAGATTTTTATTCTCGAGTACAATACTTTTTGCTTTGTAGGGAAAGAATCCGAATTCCTTGACTGTTGAACCAAAAAATGCAATCAGAGGAACCTTCATTGCAGATGCCAGATGCATTGTTCCGGAATCATTTGTGTAAACAGCTTTGCACAATTTCATATTTGCACCTGTCTGTAAAAAACTATCGCCGCAAAGATTTACAGCACCGGTAAAATAATTTTCTGCTTCACTTAAGAATTCTTTTTCTTCCAAACTTCCGAACAGAAGAATTTTATAGCCTTCTTCTTCCAGCATTTTGCCAAGTTGAATAAAATATTCCTCAGGCCAGCGTTTGGTGAAATGTTTAGCTCCCGGACATAAACCGATGTAATTTTCATCTTTATTCAATTTTGAATCGGGCAGGCAGTTTGTGAAAAAATCCAGACCATCATTATCCAATTCAACTTCTGCTGCTTCAGCAAATCGTATCGGAATTGGTGGAGCATCTCCCAGTTTATTAATCTTAAAATGGACTAATAAAAATTTCTTCAGATTGTTTTTCCTGAATCTTACCACATCAGCTTTCAAAAACTCCGTCATTTTTCCGGATCTGAAATTATTCTGCAAGTCAATTACAAGATCATATTTATTTTGTGCAAGAGTGCTAATCAATGATTTTATTTCGTTATCATTCTTTGAATATTTATAAATATCTGTGATATACGGGTTGAACTGAAGAAGCTCGAAAAATTCTTTCTTCAAAACAAAATCAATTTGTAATCGGGGATTGATTTTTTTTATAGAACGAATAACAGGTGTAGTTAATAATATATCACCGAAGGAACTTAACCTGATGATAAGAATTTTCTTTAACTTAGAATAATCTATGACCATTTTACAACAAAATTTGCATTAAAATATAAGCAAATATTGAATACACCTGAAATTTTTATTGAAGTTTACATTGATTAGAATTAATTTAGCTCCATAAAATTGAAAGAATTAAAAATGACAACACTACCTCCACCCGGAACAATTGAATTTCCTAAGACATCTCTTGAGAAAAAAGTTTATAATATTGTTGAGAGCTTTGGTGAATACATTCCGATTACAAATGACAGGAACCGACTGGGATATTGCCTGTTCAAGTATATGAAAGGAGAAGGAGATCCTCCCGAAGTAACTTTACGAAGTGCGAAGGTTAAAATAGTTGGCATCCCTCTGAACGATCTTGCTCAGAAATTAGATGCCGAACTGAAAAAGATTACTCAGTAAAGAAGTCAACTAACCGGAACTTCGGCTTCAGCCATAAATTTTTCAACCATCTTAACATCTTCTTCACTGCCAATGAATATCGGGACTCTCTGGTGAAGTTTTTTCGGTTGAATTTCCAGTATTCTTTGTTTTCCGTTCGTTGCTCTTCCGCCTGCTTGCTCAACAATAAATGCCATCGGGTTACATTCATATTGCAGACGTAATTTTCCATTCGGATTTCTTGAATCAGCAGGGTACATAAATATTCCGCCGTATAAAAGATTCCGGTGAATATCTGCAACCATTGAACCAATGTATCTTGATGAATAAGGTCTGCCGGTTGATTTATCTTCTTCCTGAAGATATTTAATATATTTTTTTAATCCCGGATGCCAGTAAAGATAATTTCCTTCATTGATGCTGTAGATTTTAGATTTCTTTGGAGTCTGAATATTCGGATGTGAAAGAAGAAATTCGCCGAATGCAGGATCAAGTGTAAAACCATGAACACCGGTGCCTGCAGTATAAACCAGCATTGTACTCGATCCGTAAATTACATAACCAGCAGCAACCTGGTTAATTCCCGGTTGCAGACAATCTTCCATTGTGCCGGGACCATTATCAGGTGAAACTCTTCTGTAAATAGAAAAGATCGTTCCGATACTTATGTTGGCATCAATATTTGATGAGCCATCTAACGGATCGAAAAGAAGAACATATTTACCAATATTAAATTTTTGTGGAATCTGAATAATGTCTTCTTCTTCTTCAGAAGCCATTACGCAAAGATGACCGCCATGATCCATCGCTTTAATTAACATTTCGTGAGCAAGAATATCAAGTTTTTTTACCTGTTCACCGTGGACATTACTGTCTCCGGTAAAACCGATAATATCAACTAATCCTGCTTTGTTAACTTCCAGCGAAATAACTTTTGCTGCAAGCGAAAGATCGTGCAGTAATTTAGAAAGTTCACCTGTTGCGCCGACATATTTCGATTGTTCTTCGATGATATGACGACCTAAGGTCATGAATTGTGTGAAACCCATTTTCTCTTCTCCCTCTTGTGAATGATTTAGGAAGTTAAAACTTCCTGATCTTTATATTGAAGCTGGTATAATTTATAATAAATTCCCTTTTTTGCAAGCAATTGTTGATGATTTCCTGTTTCTCTGATTTCTCCCTTGTGTAAAACTATTATTTTATCGGCATTTTGAATAGTTGATAACCGGTGCGCAATAACTATAGCAGTTCTGCCAATCAGTAATTTTTCAATCGCCTGTTTAATCAGAGTCTCTGATTCAGTGTCAATGCTGGATGTTGCTTCATCGAGAATAAGTATTTTAGGATTGTAAGCAATTGCTCTTGCAAAGGAAATCAATTGCTTTTGCCCGACACTTAAAGTTGCACCACGCTCTTTTACTTCTTCGTTATACTTTTCAGGAAGCTCTCTGATAAACTTATCAGCACCTACGAGTTTTGCGGCTTCGATTACTCTTTCATCATCTATCTTTTCATCATAAAGATTAATATTGGATTTAATATCACCTGAAAAGAGAAATACATCCTGAAGAACAATTGATATATACTTTCTTAAATCACGTTTATCAAGTTTCTCAATATTAATTCCATCAAGAAGAATTTCACCTTTATTAATGTCATAAAATCTTGTTAGAATATTTATGATACTTGTTTTGCCGGCACCTGTATGTCCGACTATTGCAACTTTTTCGCCCGGATTAATCTTAAACGAAATATCTTTCAGGACATAATCTTCATCGTTATAAGCAAACCATACATTCTTAAATTCAATACTTCCTTCAACGTTATTCAGCTTAACAGGATTTTCGGGATTGCGAATCATTGTCTGATTATCTAATAACTTAAACACTCTTTCAGAGGAAGCCATAGCTGTTTGCATGATGTTATATTTTTCAGAGAGATCACGAATTGGTCTGAAAAACATTTCAGTGTATTGAATGAAAGCAAACAGAACTCCTATAGTCAGTGTTCCCTGAATTATTTCCCCTCCGCCGTACCATATAATCAAACCAATTGCAATTGAGCTCAGTAATTCAACGCTCGGATAGAAGACGGCATAATAGAAAATTGATTTTATGTTTACCTGTTTATAATCGTGATTAATCTGAGAGAATTTTTTGAACTCATCGTTTTCTTTATTGAAAATTTGAACAACACTCATACCTGTTACATGTTCCTGCATAAAGGAATTTAGTCTTGCAAGATGAAGACGTACATCACGGTAACTTTCTCTTGCTTTCTTTCTGAAAAGAAAAGTACCGTAAATTAAAACAGGAAGGACAGAGAGCGTAACAAGTGAAAGATTAAAGTCCATAAAAAACATAAAACCAAGTATCCAGAAAATGATAAATATATCACTGAATACCATTACAATTCCCGAAGAAAAAAGTTCACCAAGCGCTTCCACGTCATTTGTTGCACGGGTTACTAATCTTCCAATGGGAGTTCTGTCAAAGAATTTTAGAGCGAGTTTCTGGATGTGGTTAAAAATTTGTGTTCTAATGTCGAATAATGTTCTTTGCCCGAGATACTGCGTAAAATAAGTTAGAAAGTATTGAACAACTGCCTGGAACAGAAGTGAGCCAAATAATAATAAACTTATTAGCAGCAAACCATTATAATCTGAGTTCGCGATGTAATCATCAACTGCAATCTTAGTCAGGTATGGACGAACGGGTCCCAATGCAGCAACAACGATATTTAAAAGTATAGCAAATATTACGAAATGCTTGTAAGGTTTTACATAACCAAGCAAACGCTTCATCAGCTTTGCGTCGTAAGCTTTACCTAATATTTCTTCTTCGCTTTTGTAATCACTCATAAAAAAGTAATTTAATTTTCTGTTGTAATGCGAGATTCATCTCGCTAACCTTTAGTGAATATCGTAAAACCAGTTATGAGCAAAATAAATTTCGCTCTACAATTATTAGCAGCCTTTTTACTCCTATCTCCTTTGGAGAGGGGAAGGAGTGAGGCTATTTAATTTCTTCAAGTTCCTGCTCAAGCAACTGCTTGTAATGCAGATCAGCATAAATGCCGCCTTTAGCAATCAGTTCATCGTGCGTTCCTTCTTCTGCAATTTTGCTTTCAGAGAGTACGATAATTTTATCAGCATCTTTCACAGTAGAAATTCTATGACTTATTATTATGCTTGTTCTTTCTCTCATAAATGCTTTTAGATTTTTCAGAATTTCTTCTTCTGTACTTGTATCAACCGCTGAAAAAGAATCGTCGAGAATTAATATTTTCGGATCAATAGCTAATGCACGTGCAAGGCAGGCTCTTTGCTTTTGTCCTCCTGAAAAGGTTATTCCGCGTTCACCAACAATTGTTTCATATTTTAAAGGGAATTCATTAACATCTTTATCGAACTGCGCAATCTGTACAACTTTTTCAATAACTGATTTATCAATCTCCCGTCTGCCGTAAGAGATATTGTTTAATATTGTGTCCGAAAATAAAAATGATTCCTGCTGCACAAGTCCGATGCCCGGACGCAAAATATTAATTGGAATTTCCTTTACGTTATTTCCATCTATTAATACTTCACCATCTGTGCAATCATATAATCGGGGAATCAGATTGACTAATGTTGTCTTACCGGAACCGGTATAACCCATTATTGCAAGAGTTGAACCGGCAGGAATTTTTAAGTTAATATCTTTTAAGATATACGGACTATGTTCAGTATAACGGAATGAAACATTTCTTAATTCAATATT
This sequence comes from Ignavibacteriaceae bacterium, assembly GCA_013388525.1. The sequence continues at coordinate 6,207 of JACAFA010000047.1, forward strand.
ACCACGAATACTTTTGATTGAATAATTTGTTTTTTCAGTATCGCAAATTTCATAAGGTTCCGAGAAAATTTTATTTAATCGTTTCATACTTGCTTCAGCTTGCTGTATGATATTAATTACCCACCCAAAAGCAATCATCGGCCATATAAGTATTCCAAGATAAACAATGAATGCAGTAATTTCTCCAAGTGTTAAATCACCGTTAATTACTTTTGTACCGCCAAGCCAGATTACAATTATTATTGATAATCCTGTAATCAGAAAAAGCAGCGGCATAATAAGTGCCTGGGTTTTTACGAGATTCATATTTTTTTTCAGATAATCTTTGCTTTGTTCGGCATATCGTTTCATTTCGCTTTCTTCACGCACATAAGATTTAATTACTCGAATTCCCGAAAAGTTTTCCTGGGCAATTGTAGTTAGTTGTGAGAATTTCTCCTGTATTACAGTGAATTTTGAATGAATTAATTTTCCAACTTTATAAACAAGTATTGATAGCAGAGGTAAAGGAAGCAAAGCATAAATTGTTAAGGATGTATTAAGTGAAAGCATAAGGATCAAAACCATAATCAATCTTACTGATGTATCGATGGAATACATAACTGCAGGACCTATGAACATTCTCACTGCATTTATATCATTTGTTGCATGTGCCATTATGTTTCCGGTTGAGGTATTCTGAAAATATCTCATAGGAAGTAACTGAATGTGTTTCCAGAA
>JACAFA010000341.1 GCA_013388525.1 Ignavibacteriaceae bacterium
GCCGCTAATGAACTGAGCGATACGGCAATACCGGAACCGGCAAGTGCAGAATATTTTATTCCATAACCGTTACGGTAATAACCGTCAGTTGCGAATGAAGACTGTACCAATAAACCGGAAAGTATCAGGAGAACAAGAATTGGTTTTTTCATTTTTTCCCTTTTGTTTTTTTATGTGTTGATGAATAAGAACGAATTATTTTATAATATCATGCTTAACTTGTTTCAGCATCTAAGCTTTGATTTCTTTAGATCCTGAAACGAGTTCAGGATAAATACTCAACAACCTTCGCGTTTCTTTTTCTTAGTTTTTGTACCAGTTGACTGTGATGTCACCTTCGGAGTCGGCAGATTAACTTTTGTTTCAGAAACCTGTTCTGAACCTGTCTGAGCTTGCCCCCCGAAGAATTCGCTAATAGATTTTCTCTTTTCAAACTGTTCTAATTCTTCTTTGGATGCATTTGCAGTAAGTTTTGGAAAAAGAACTTTCTCTTGCCAATTATTAAGTCCGCCGTCAAGAATATAAACGCCTTTGAAGTTCTTTGACTTCAGAATGAACCATGCCTGAGCTGCAGCAATATCATCATCAGAATAAAGAATAATTTTCTGATTCCTTAATAAGTCTGACTCAGGTAATTCCGGCAGAGGAATGTTTATGGAAGTGGGAATATTATATTCACTGAATTGATCTTCACTTCTAACATCAACCAAGGTATAATCAGCTTTACTTTTAATTATCCAATCCGCAAGTTCAAGTGGTTTTACTTTATCAGAATTTTTTACTGTTGAAAGAGCAAGCTCTTTCGTGTTCACTTTAACTTTTGAACCCATATACGGACTTCCGGCAAATATAGCTGTAATACCAAGCAGCAAAGCAAGAAGTGCAAGTTTCTTTGGTGTGCTCAAATTGCTGAAAAACTTTTTCATAAACTGTTCTCCGGATTTTTATCAGCAAATTTTTTCTCAGCCCATTCAGCAGCAGCAAAAGCACCGAGAGCCATAACAACTACAAAGAATACTATTACTCCATATGGAAGATTGAAGTATTGCGGAAGAGTTAAGCTTCCCATATTGGTTGAGTAATAAAAATTTTCCAGGAGAGGAAACATCTCACCGAAGACAAATATTCCAGCTATCACTCCAAAGACAAACATAAAACCATCAAGTCTTCCGGTTGCTGCAGAAACGAGAGAAGTTCCCGGACAGTACCCGCCAATGATAAAACCGAGACCAAGTATAAATCCGCCAAGTGCTTGTGGGAGAATATATGTTTCGCTTACATAAACAAGTGACAAATCCATAAAACCAATTACAGAGAGAAAGTAAATTCCGAGCATCGCAGTTACGATCGCAGTGAACATTACCTTGAGGACCCGCATATTTGAAAAGTAAAATTGTGCTGCAAGTATTCTTGCATTACCGAAACCTCCGCGTTCAAGTGCAAAACCGAAACCAATCCCGATGATGAAAGCAATTATCAGGCTAACATCAAAATTGAAATATTCGAATTTGAAAAATGGTGCGTTCATGTCCATTGCCTCCTTAAGAAATAAGCTGCTGCATATCCACCGGCAAAAACCATCATCATAAATGCCCAGCTTCCA
>JACAFA010000076.1 GCA_013388525.1 Ignavibacteriaceae bacterium
CTTTCGGGCGCTTTTTTATTTTAAAACGCAAACGTATTCAGACTAATCACAAAATTATTGCTCCCTCTGTAATTCAACTTCCAGGCAAACTCAAGCTGGAACGGAATTATTCCCTGCCCCAAACCGAATCCAATTTCATAAAATGGCTTGTTAAAAGTTTTTATTTCAACAGGAAGCAGAGCGGCAGACTCATCTCCAATTTCTGTAATTGCTGAGTTGAAGAAAACATTAAGAGTAATTTCCCAGTCTTTAAGGCCCGGTACTTTCAGCAGCTTAAAAATTTCATCACGGAAGTTATATTCGAGATTCAGTGTTGCAACTCTTTCACCAAATATTTCATTCACTTTCAAAGTCCTGAATGTAAATGATTTTGAAAGCAGGTTTATATTTCCCGGCAAAGCGTACATATCCTGGTGCGGCAGAGCACCAACATTATACATCCCGAAAAGTTTTACATTGAAAAATGAGGAACGAAAAGATCGAGTAAAATTATCTACGTATAATCGGTAAGTAGTGAAATTCAGATCACTGTTTAACCAATCTTTATTTGAATGCGTCACATCTCCTTCGAAGGTAGTGTACGAGCTTCCTGTAAATGCTCTTCTGCGAAAATATCCATCTTCGATGTAATCCCGGAAATCCAATTTGAATCCTGAAGTAACTGCGTTGATTGTCGCTTCATAAATATTCGGATTAATTGGATACTCTCTGTCCTTTTTGAAGAATGAAAAGTCTGTGTTGTTCTGTGCACTTTTATCTCTCCTGTTCAGAAATCCTGCACTCAAAGCAAGCACAGGAAAAACTTCACTTTCAATTTTAAAATCATATCCGGCAGAATAATAGTAGTTCCGGAATTCTTCTTTGTTCAACAATGCAAGAAGTGATGCAGTCAGATCGGCATATTCATCAGAAGTACCGAAGAGAACTTTAATTGTGTTAAAAGCATTTAGGGTCAATGATGTTGTTCTGTAATCACCGAGCAGGTATTCGAAAGAAAAATCTGTTTTGAATCTTTCATCTGAAAAACCATAAGCAAGATCGAGTGAAGAGTTTAATCGCTGATCAAGGTAATTCTCAAAATAAAATCCAAGCCGCGGAGTGAAACCTTCTACACTGTTAAATCTCCAGAAATTAAGAGTTCCATTAATTGCAAAATTTTCTGAAAAATACGTCCGCGTACTAACCCACGAAAACTGATCCCAGAAAGTAACAGGAACATTTTTCAGGCTGTCAATTCTTTTGTAAGCTTTCTCTTCCTCAAAAGTATTAGGAATAGTTTGCACTGATGTCCAGAATAGCGAATCTTTTTTATCAGCATCAGGAAGAACAGTAACGATTGCTTTTGAAAAAATATCATCACTCAATTCAGGATTAATTTTGTAATCATATAGAATCGTATTCAGCTCAAAACCAAATTTTACGAGACCGAGCACATTGCCCTTCATAAAAAGTCTGTAATCGACCGGCATATAAATATCATCATAGCTTGCGAA
>JACAFA010000016.1 GCA_013388525.1 Ignavibacteriaceae bacterium
CCTTATGGAGATGAATTTGCGGGAAACGGCTTCCAGTTAAAAGACAAGGATGCACCGAGATATTATGTTGATACCGGTGATGAAGAATTGTCACTGATAAGGGACATTCCACTTGCATTAAGACTTGAAGGTTATGTTACATACAATGTTCAAAACAGTGAACTAAGTGATTTTACAGCACCATGGATTTTGAAGCTGCTCTCCGGTGGTGCTATCACAAAAGATGTTGCATACTATTTTTACTTTTTCTTCAGTGAGAGAGGTGAAGTTGCCGGAATTGAAGATGCATTTTTAATGTTTAATGATTTATTCAGCACAGAGCTGGATTTTATGATAGGTCAGTATCAGGTATCTGATCCTTTATTTAAGAGAGAACTCCGATTAACTTTTGATGATTATATGATTTATACAGTACGCCCTGGTTACTCAAATATTAATCTAACTTATGATAGAGGTGTCATGTTTAACTATGGACTTGATATTGGCACTAATATCAATGTTCAGGTACTGAATGGCACAGGCATCGGTGGGACATCTTCATTCAGAACTTTTGATAAGGATAAATATAAAAACGTATTTGCCGCCATTTCACAGGATATTGGTGAAAATTTTCGCTTAGGTGTCTCGGGCTATTATGGTAATGAATTAATTCAAAATCCGGATACAGCATATTCAGCAACAAACGAGCTCTTGATGGCTGGTGTTGATGCAACAGTCGCTATCGGTCCGTTGGAGTTAAATGTTCAATACATAGAAAGGAGAGATAAAAATCCTTATGCTTTTATTGAGTCAGAGGAATTAAAATCAAGAGGTGGTTTTGGTGAATTAATTTACCGACCCGATGGAGATGACAGCAAATGGTATGGAGTATTGCTTTACAATAATATTTTCTCAGATGACAAGACGGTAGAGTGGGAATCTTTAGCTTTTCATCTGGGATATCTCTTGAGAAGAAACATCCGGTTAGTCGGAGAATATTCATATAATATAAAAAATGAATTTGGACGAATAGGAGTTGGATTTGTAACGGCGTTTTAAGATAAATATTATCTTGATTAAGTCAGAATAAGATTCTATATTTTGTCCTGAATAAAGACAAAATAAGGACTTATTAAAATGAAAAGCATATCTGTTTCAAGTGATATTATTCCTGTTGGTCAGTTTAAATCTGACTTAGCAAGGTATCTCAGAGAAATTCAGGAAAATAACAATTCTTTAATCATAACTCAGAATGGCAAGCCAGCCGGAGTGCTTATCTCTCCATCTGAATTTGATGAACTGAGAAAGACAAAACTATTCATTGATTCCATCTCGCGCGGTTTATCAGATTCGGATAATGGTGATACGCTTTCAACTTCTCAACTTAGAAGCGAACTGAAAAAGTCACGCTCTTTGAAATTAAAATGAAATTCATTTGGACAAAGGAATCGCTGCTTCGTCTGCAGGAAGTTGAAGAGTATATTTCCAGAGATAATCCAATTGCAGCGGAAGACTTTGTAGATAAATTAATTTCTTTGGCTGAGACCATTGTTGAAAATCCTAAAAAAGGAAGAGTGGTTCCGGAGCTTTCTATTGAAAATATTCGAGAGCTATTACATAAAAATTATCGAATTGTTTATCTGGTCAAGAAAAGTTCAATTGAAGTTCTTACAGTATTCGAGGGACATCAGTTATTGAAGAAAGAAGAAATATTCAAAAAGAAGCGTCAATAATTTTACTTGCTATTTGTTTTTGTTCCTTCAACTTATTTGTTTACGTTTGTACAGTTAGAAGAATCAACGAGGAATAAAAATGGATTTTCAATATTCAGATCAGCCGGAACCCCACAAAGAGAGAACAAAGCAAATTCTTAAAGCACATCCCGAAGTAAGAAACCTGATTGGCAGAAATCCGGTCAGTGCGGTTATTACAATTTTAGTTGTTGCTTTGCAGTTTGCAATTGCATATTTGCTTGCTGATCAACCTTGGTGGCTGACAATAATCGCAGCATTTTTCTTTGGTGCTTTTGCTGATCATAATCTCTTTGTTCTCATTCACGAAGCATCTCATAATTTAATTTTTAAGAACCGGACACTCAACACAATCTTCGGAATTATTGCAGACTTGCCGAAAGTTGTTCCGAGTTATGTTTCTTTCAAATCATATCATTTAAAGCACCATTCATTTCAGGGAGATTACTATCTCGATGCTGATCTTGCAAGCAAGTGGGAAGCAAGCCTGATAGGTAATACATTTTTTGGAAAAATGATGTGGGAACTATTCTTTCCGTTCTTCCAGGCGTTCAGAACAATGCGGCTGAAAGAAATTGAGTTTATGAACGCGTGGGTTATTGTTAACTGGATAGTTGTCTTTGCTGTTGATGCATTGATTATTATTTACTTCGGATGGACCGCACTTCTTTATCTTATTTTTTCACTCATCTTTTCAATCGGACTTCATCCGCTTGGTGCAAGATGGATACAGGAACATTTCCTTGTTGCACCACCGCAGGAAACTTACAGTTATTATGGTCCGCTGAATATCCCTTCATTGAATGTTGGCTACCACAACGAGCATCACGATTTTCCTTCAGTTCCCTGGAACAAACTTCCTCAACTAAAAAAAACAGCACCGGAATTTTATGGTAATCTTGTTTATCATAAATCCTGGTTCAAACTCTGGCTTAGATTTTTATTCGATCCTCAACTATCTCTTTATTCCAGAATGATCAGAACAAACAGAGGCGGATTGAAGGTTACAGCTGAGTAAATATTTTCAAGCTACAAATTAGCTAGTTAGCGAAAGAATATGGCTTGTTGTCATTCTGGCTTGCTTGCCTCGTCGAAATATAGTGAAGACGGGTCCAGAATCTGAATAGCGTATTCACGAATCAGATTCCGGACTCACTGCCTTCGGCAGATCGCCGGAATGACTTTAGCGAAAAGGACAAATGAATAAAGAAATTTAAGCTTCTTAATAGTTGCCAATCATATTTAATTTGCTTCTCGAAATTAGGAATAAGCCATTCTCTTATCTTCTTAAATCTGACAATCAAAGCTTTGTTTTTTAGCTCAAAATCCTCTTATGATAGGGTGTTCCGATGGCATATATGTTGCCAAAACTATATTAAAAATCAATTCTAACTTCATTTAGAAAGTTTACAAAATGATTAAAGGAACAGTAAAAATTAATGGTGTGATTTGCAAAGGCTGTGAGCTTTGCATTATTTCATGCCCGCAGGATGGACTTCGCCTGTCTTCACAGTTCAATGAAAAAGGTTATAGGTTTGTTGAACTGATTGAAGAGAAATGTACCGGCTGCACTAACTGCGCGCTCGTTTGTCCCGAGGCAGCAATCACAGTTTACAGGCAGCCTAAACCTGCAAAGAAAGCTGCTGCTAGGGAGTGAGTTCATCTTTATTAAGAAAAATATTAAGAGGGTTTATAATGGAAGAGAATAAAAATAAAAAAGGTGAAGCCAAGTTAATGAAAGGCAACGAAGCGCTCGCCGAAGCTGCCATTCGTGCTGAGATTGATGCTTACTTTGGATATCCAATCACTCCGCAGTCGGAAGTTCTCGAATATCTTGAACGAGAAGTACCAAAACGCCACGGATTAGTTCTTCAGGCTGAAAGTGAAATTGCTTCAATCAATATGATTTACGGTGCAGCAGGTGCTGGTGCGAGAGTTATGACTTCATCATCAAGTCCCGGAATTAGTTTGATGCAGGAAGGACTTTCATATATAGCTTCAGCACAACTTCCTTGTTTGGTTGTGAATGTTGTGCGTGGAGGTCCGGGGTTGGGAACGATTCAACCATCACAGGGAGATTATTTCCAGGCAGTAAAAGGCGGCGGACATGGCGATTATCATTTGATTGTTTTAGCTCCTGCTTCTGTACAAGAAATGGCTGACTTTGTTTTTGAAGGATTTCGTCTTGCAGAAAAGTACAGAAACCCAGCAATGATTTTAACAGATGGTGCACTGGGACAGATGATGGAAAAAGTAATTCAACCTGAAGAGGGTTCATTGCCAAAAATTGCAAAGCCCTGGGCAACTACAGGCAAAACAAAAGAAAGAGAACACAACATTATCACTTCACTATTTATTAAACCTGAAGAGATGGAACAGGTAAATCTTCAACTGCAGGAAAAATACAGGAAGATTGAAAAGGATGAAGTACGCTTTGAAGAAATAAATACTAAAGATGCTGAAATTCTTTTGGTTGCTTTTGGATTGTCTTCAAGAATTTGTCAGAAGACTGTTGATCTTGGCCGGGAAAAAGGAATTAAGATTGGGTTACTAAGACCAATTACACTTTATCCATATCCTTACAAAAGATTAAATGAATTAGCTGAACAAGTTGATTTTATGATGTCTGTCGAGATGAATGCAGGTCAAATGGTAGAAGATGTGAAATTAGCTGTTGAAGGAAAAGTTCCGGTTCACTTTACAGGAAGAATGGGCGGAATGATTCCTTCACCGGATGATGTGCTTCATGAAGTTGAAGCGATAATGAATAATCACAAAGTGCTTCAGGATTAAAAAGAGTTTTACAGGAGATTAATTTATGTCAATAGAAAGACCATCAACTTTAGATTTTCCGCCGGATGCGGAAGGAATGGAAATGGTCTATTGCAGACCAATGGAAACTCTTACAGATGTTCCGTTCCATTATTGTCCCGGATGCGGACACAGTGTAGTGCACAGAGTTTTAATGGAAGTAGTTGCTGAGCTGAACATTCAGGATAAAACTATCGGTGTTGCACCTGTCGGTTGCTCGGTATTTGCTTATCATTATATGAATGTTGATATGCAGGAAGCTGCTCACGGTAGAGCAAGTGCTGTTGCAACGGGAATAAAAAGAGTTTTACCTGATCGTTATGTTTTCTCCTACCAGGGAGATGGTGATCTTGCAGCAATCGGCACCGCAGAAACAATTCATACCGTCAACAGAGGAGAGAACATCTTAATGGTGTTCATCAACAACGGTATATACGGAATGACAGGCGGGCAAATGGCTCCGACTTCTCTACCCGGACAAGTAACAACAACTTCTCCATATGGACGTGATGTTAAGTTGATTGGTCATCCTCTTAAGATTGCTGATTTACTTGTTCAACTTCCCGGGGCATATTATGTAACACGTCAGGCAGTTCATAATCCGAATGCTGTCAGAAAGTTGAAGAAGGCATTTGAGAAATCCTTCCAGTATCAGAAAGAAGGAAAGGGAACCTGCTTTGTTGAAGTGGTTTCAAATTGTCCTTCCGGCTGGAGAATGACACCGGTTGAATCAATCAAGTATCTTGAGGAAACAATGTTTCCTGCCTATCCGCTTGGTGATTTAAAAGTCCCGGGAAAAGTTTAGAAGATTTTAAGGGAAAAAAGAAAAAGGAATTAAATAATGCGACAAGAACATGAAATAATTTGTGCCGGTTTCGGTGGGCAGGGAGTGCTTTCAATGGGAAGTATTATTGCTTACTCCGGTATGATTGAAGGAAAAGAAGTAAGCTGGATGCCATCATACGGTCCTGAAATGAGAGGCGGAACAGCAAACTGCATAGTGATAGTTTCAGATTCAAGAATCAGTTCACCAATCATCACAAAATTCGATACTGCTTTTGTTCTCAATCAGCCATCGCTTGATAAATTTGAAAAAGCAGTAAAGCCCGGAGGATTGTTATTATATGAGCAATCAACAATAATTCATCCGCCTACAAGAACCGATATTGATGTTGTATGCATTCCTGCAATTGAAGAAGCAGATAAGCTGAAAGCAAAGCAGGTTGCCAATATGATAATGGTAGGTGCGTTTCTGGAAAAAAGACCTATTGTTAAAATGGAAACTATAATAAGTACACTTAAAAAAGTATTACCCGAACACAGGCATCATATGATTCCTGTAAATGAACAGGCTCTTAAAAGAGGAAGCGAGCTTGTACACTTAAATGAGAAAGTAACAGCCTAATAAAATCCTGAGGAATAACAATGTCAGAACCTGGAATTAACTGTCAGCATACTTGCAAAAACACCTGTGCAAGTCTTAACGAAGCTCTCCGAAA
>JACAFA010000273.1 GCA_013388525.1 Ignavibacteriaceae bacterium
GAATTAGCAAATGAAGGAACGATTTTCCTGGATGAAATTGCGGAGATGCCTTTGCAGACTCAGGTTCAATTGCTAAGAGTTTTGCAGGAAGGTACATTTGAAAGAGTTGGTGAATCTATTCCAAGAAGGGCAGATGTCCGTGTTATTGCAGCAACGAATGTAAAAATAGCAGGCGCTCTAAAAGCTGGTAAACTTCGGGAAGATCTTTTTTACAGACTAAACGTAATCCCGGTTATTATCCCTCCTTTGCGGGAACGACCTGAAGACATTCCGCATCTTGTCAACAGTTTTATTAAGGAATATTCGAAAATCTATGACAAACAAATTAATGATATTGATGATAACGTACTTGAGATATTAATGAATTATCCCTGGCCCGGCAATGTAAGAGAACTGGAAAATGTAATTGAGTATATGGTTGTTCGTGCTAAGGACGTAACTATTCGATTAGAAAATTTACCTTCAAGCATTAAACTATCTTTTAATCCCGGAAAACACGTTATTGAATTTAAAAAAAAAAACACACCCGAAATACTTCAACTGCTTGAAAAACACAAATGGAATAAAACTAAAGTTGCAAAAGAATTGGGAGTTGGCAGAACAACTCTCTGGAGGATGTTAAAAAAAATTGAAAAATGAAAAAATCCGTTTCAATTTTTGCAACGAAACACTTCGTTTCATTTTATTCTAACTCCTTATAAATAAAGACGAACAATAAATAATATTAATTAAAACTGTTTCAGTTGAAACAAATTGTTTCGCATACCGCTCGTTAATTTCTTCACTTTCGCAACTATTCAGTGGCTTACTAATTGCAGAGGTTCTGCACAATGTACAGTGAAATGCTTGGAAATAAATATTTTTTAGCACGCAATTATGAGAGTGCTGCACAAAATTTTCAACATATTCTTCAGAGCGATCCAATTAATAAATCTATCAGGAAAAAACTAATAATCTGTTATACACAAACTGATCAGATTCAAAAAGCTTTTGAAAATTTTTACTTACTTGCTAAAGATGACATCAATTTTATCATGAATACTGATATAGTTGCTGATGATTGTCCTTGTCCTGAACTAATTGCTAAATACGGAAATGTTCTTCCCTATGAATATGATTCTTATGATTTAAAACTTATGCTCGCAATGTTGTGGCTTTACTGCGATGCCGGAAAATCTCTGGAATTCTTTAAAAGAATTACAGATGAAAATCCTGATAATTCAAGAATAAAAGAAATTGTTTCTTTAATTGAAGAAAAACTAAAAACAACAAATCAACTAACTCATTAAAAAACTATTAATGGAGAAACCTATGAAAAAAATATCTTTACTGTTAACAATTTGTTTTGTGATTGGTTATATCTTGCCTTCTTTAGGACAAAGCAATTTTAATACAAGCCTGCATAAAACAAGAAATGGAAAACCAACATTTTATAACTCAGCAAACGGTGGATTCGAAAACTTCACCGGTGTTCCTATCACTGAACTTGGCTGTGTTGAATGTCATGACGCAAATGATGCAAACGGAAATCCGTATCCTCCAACCGGTTATTCTCCGGATTGTAAGGATTGTCATGCAACTTTAACGAATTATGCGGTAACTCAAGGCGACTGTCTTGGATGTCATGGTCGTGAGAGTGCAATAATAAATATGGGCAAACCAGATGTTCATAGAAATGCATCTACACCTTTTACATGCATGGATTGTCATAAGAAAGAAGAATTACACGGAGATGATGGAATTGAACATGCTTCACTTTTTGATACTGGAGCTATTACAACAGATTGCTCAAACACTGGTTGTCATGCCGGATTTACTCATTCGGGAGGACAGGACCCGCACAACGGGAAATTGCATTGTACTTCATGTCATGCACAAACAAATTTAGCTTGTTATAGCTGCCATTTTGAAAGCCAGGTTCAATCTCATCTAAAAAGACCACAACGACAGATTACAGGGTTTATATTTCTTGTAAACCGAACTAAAGATAATAAAGTGCATCCTGCAACTTTTCAATCAATTACATACCAGGGCCAGGCTGGTGTGGTTTTCGCACCTTCAGTTGCTCATACAATTGTTAAGACAGGTGCAAGAACCTGTACAGATTGTCATCAGAATTATGGTGGTAACATTCCTGCCATCGCTGACTGGAATGCGGATGGAATTATAAAATTTGCTACGTGGAATACTGCTGATAGTACACTTAGCTGGCATCAGGGAATAGTTCCACTTACTCCTGATTTTTCAAGGTCATTGAAGATGGACTATCTTACTTATAATGGTAATCCAAGCGATCCTGTTGCCCCTTCAAAGAATTGGTCTGTTGTTTCTGAAAATGCTAATCTTTACCAGATTGAATATTGCACTCCTTTAACAGCAGCACAAATGGATGCTATCGGGATGAATTCATCATTGTTAAATGTTGAAAAACAAATTGATGCTGTTCCTCAAGGCTTTAAGCTTGAACAGAATTATCCTAATCCATTTAATCCAACAACAACTATCAGATATTCTATACCTGAAAGGGCTGAAGTTGAATTGATAGTTTATGATGCGTTAGGTCATCAGATTAAAACTCTTATCAGCGGGGACCACGACGCAGGGGTCTATGAAATTGATTTTGATGCAACAGGACTGTCCTCAGGAGTTTACTTTTATCAGATAAAAGCAGCCTCGTTTACTGAAACGAGAAAACTTATTCTGATGAAGTAACATAACTCGCCTCCTTAGTTAAATGGGCGTACATAGGTACGCCCATTTTTTTATGTAAATAGTTACTGCCACATTTGTCGGAAAATGTAATAATTACATTAAGATTTTTCAACAATAATTAATTTTTATTAAAAGCAACTAAAGTAAGTTTCAATATGAAATACACCGGTGGCATTATACTTGTTTTTTTCCAGACAAAATAAATAATCAAACGGAGTTAAAAATAAAATGGGTATTACTGAATTAATCGTTATCGCTTTCTTAGCAGTACTTGGTTTTTTAGCTTATAATAATTCAAGAAAAGTTGCAAGGGAATTAAGAAGACTGGGCGCGGATAAATAGTAGCATACAACAATAAGGGGATAAGAGAGTTCGAACCTAATGGGTTTGTTCTCTCTTTTTTTTATTAATCACTTCTACTTTATTACCCATACCGGCAATCACTATATCTGCAACATTGCAAAACAAACCTGTTTCAACTACACCGGGGAATTTTTTAAGTTTTGTATCTAGACCAAGCGGGTCTTCAATTTTATCCATCTTTAAATCAATTATATAATTATTATTATCAGTTATAAACCTCTTCGTACCGCTTAGACGAAATGTTGGTCTATATCCCTGACTTTCTAATTTTACACATAAATGAGTGCTGCCAAACTGAACAACTTCAACAGGTAACGGAAATTTGCCGAGTGTTTTTACAAGCTTTGTAGAATCAACTATCCAGATGTTCCTCTTTGAGTTGAACGCAATAATCTTTTCATATAGTAACGCACCGCCGCCGCCTTTAATTCCATTCAGGTTTTTATCAACTTCATCAGCTCCATCAATAGTTAAATCTATTTCTTCAACTTCGCTTAACATTGAAATTTTTATGCCCAGTGATGTAGCCAGTTTCGTGGTAACCGCAGAAGTAGAAACGGCTTTAATATTCAAACCGGCTTTAACTCTTTGCGATAATTTATTCAGCATAAATGCAACTGTAGACCCGGTGCCAAGTCCGACTATCATTCCGTCTTCAATATAATTAACAGCATATTCTGCTGCCATCTGTTTTTCAGTCATAATTATTCCCAAATTGATAAAATGTTCAAATGAAAAATCATTTATTTATTTTTACAAAACAAATTTTAAAGGAGAATAATTATGCACCACTTTGACCCGTCTACTGAAATTCAGGATTATCTTGTCTTTGGAGAATACGGCGATGTAAATCCATCAATAACTGATTCTTCAACCTATACTTTTTTAAGTCCCGAAAGAATGAAGGAACTCTTCGAACATGAAGTTGAAGGTTGTTTTCTATATTCACGCCACTGGAATCCTACAAATAAATATTTAGCAGATGCACTTGCAAGATTAGAAGATAGTGAAGCAGCACTCGTAACAGGTTCCGGTATGGCTGCAATATCTTGTGCAATACTTCAGGTCTGCAGTTCCGGGGATGAAATAATTTCAAGCAGAACTATTTACGGCGGCACTTATGCTTTCTTTAAAAATCTTTTACCAAGATTCGGTATAAATGTAAAGTTTGTTAATACAACTGACCTTGATGCAGTAAAGAAATCAATAACGAAAAAAACAAAAATTATTTATTGTGAGTCCGTGAGTAATCCATTGCTTGAAATTGCCGATCTCCCAAAGCTGAGTGAGATGGCAAATGCTCATAACATAAAATTGATGGTTGATAATACTTTCAGCCCGATATTTATTAGTCCGATTCAACTGGGTGCCCATATTGTAATTCACAGCCTTACAAAATTTATTAACGGAACCAGTGATTGTGTAGCTGGCTGCGTTTGTAGTACAAAAGAATTCATCAACCAGATGATGGATATAAATTC
>JACAFA010000284.1 GCA_013388525.1 Ignavibacteriaceae bacterium
CCGCTTGCAATACCAAATGCAATTGCGAGAGGAAGAGCAACTATACCAACTATAACGCCGGCAGTTGCATCAGAAATAAATTGTTGTTTATTATAATTCTTGAGAGTAGTAAAAAGTTTAGGTTTGAGTATCAATGGATGTTGCCAATCGTAAATAATTCATAAAAATCGCTGCAAAGATAAATTGAATTTTTCTCTTCATCAAAAGCGTGCAAATCCCGATGCACCAATTTATTTTTAGCATTAACTAACTTTTTCTGTAAGTTCACCCACACAATAAAAGGAAATTATGCTTTATGAAAACTAATCTTATAATTTTACTGATAACAGTTTTGTTAGCTGGTTGCAGTAGTTCAAATAAAATTTCAAACAGCTGGAAAAATCCGGAAGTCACAATGGAATCAGTAAAGTTTCAAACTATGGCTGTGTTTGCTATGGTAAAAAATCCTGATATGCGAATGGATATGGAAGAAGCTCTCGCCAGCCAGATGCCGAATACTATTGCTGTTCCATCATATAAGATGGTAACGAATGAAGAACTGGCGGACCTTAATACAGTCAAGCAGAAGTTGAATGAAAGAGGAATGCAAGGTGCACTTTTACTTAGAGTAAAAAAAATTGATGAGAAGACTTCTTACTATTCCTCCGGAACGTATCCTTCGGCTTATTATAGTTTTGGTGGATATTATAACTATGCCTGGAATTATATGTATGATCCTTATGGATACTCAAGCACTAATGTTTATGTTGATCTGGAAATTCTTATTTACTCAATCAAGGATGATAAGCTGGTTTGGTATGGTGAAAGTACATCTGTAAATCCCGAAGGAATTC
Organism: Ignavibacteriaceae bacterium; assembly: GCA_013388525.1. The sequence goes on from JACAFA010000284.1 coordinate 834, forward strand.
AGCAGACAATTTCTGAGTTGGCTGTTGCTGTGAAGCAGCAGTTAGTTGAAGATGGACTAATTGATCCAACAAAGTAAAATTAAAATTTTAAAAATCAGTTACTGAGCTCAGCGGATTTGTGTTCCTTCAAATCTTCCCCAATTTATTACACCCGGGAAACCAAGGTAACTCCATTGTCCGTCAATCCTGTATGGAAGACGCATTGAACATTGAAGCAATACATTATTATCTATCATTCCGGGATTGAGATTTAGCGATAAAGTTCCGAGTGGATTTGCGACTCCTTCAAAATTGCCGTGACCTATTTGAGGTCCGATGTTTTCGCAATTGGAAACTAAATCAAAGCGCCACCTGCCTTTAACTTCAATTGAATCTATTGAATCAATCCACAAATATCCTTCGATAATTTTATTCCAGGTACTATCATAGCCGATATATTTATAAACTTGTCTGGTGGTATTGGAGGGTGTATCCTCTTCGCAGGAAATAAAAACTGAAGCAGCAAGCAGTGTTAGGAAGAAAATTAATGTTTTCATAAAAACCTCTAAAATTCTTATTGGAAATAACGAGAATGTTTTAGTTTTTATCAATGCCCATTAAACAGACCTTCTGTTATCCAACAAAAAAAGCCGCAATTGTAAACTGCGGCTTATAATAAATAAGATATTTTTACTTTTTCTTCAGCACTCTTTTCATCACTTCGTCTTTTGCAATCGGTTTTGTGCAGAAGAACCAATCGTGGCATTTAACATCTTTTTCTTTTCCTTCCATTCTATCTTTTGCTGTTCCGCAGGAACCTGCAGGTGGAACGATAACGTCATCACCCGGTCTCCAGTCAGCAGGAGTTGCAATTCCAAATTCATCTGCAGTTTGCAAAGCAATTAAAACTCTGTAAAGTTCGTCAAGGTTTCTTCCGAGACTTAAGGGGTAATAAATTATTGTGCGAATAATTCCTTTTGGATCAATAAAGAAAACAGCACGGACTGCTTTTGTTGTGCTTTCTCCCGGTTGAAGCATTCCATAAGTTTTTGCAACATTCATTGTGATGTCTTCGATTAAAGGAAAGTTAATTTCAACATTTTTCATTCCTTTATATTCAATTTTTTCTTTGATAGTTCTGAGCCAGGCAATGTGACTGTATAAACCATCAACTGAAAGTCCGACAAGCTTGCAGTCGGCTTCTTCAAATTGCTTTTCCATTGTTGCGAAAGTCATAAACTCAGATGTACACACAGGTGTAAAATCTGCCGGATGACTGAAAAGGATTACCCACTTGCCAGAGTAATCTTCAGGAAAGTTTATATCTCCCTGAGTTGTTACTGCTTTGAATGATGGTGCTTTGTCGCCGATACGCGGCATCGATACTACATTTTGAGTTGTTTGTTCCATAGATATGTCTCCACTGTTTAATAATATTTATTTATTGTTAAGTGTTTGATGAAATGGAATAGAAATAGATTCCGTTTAAAGGAAAATCATCTTAAGAAACTTTGTAAAATCTTTTTTCAATTACTAAAATCAGAAAGTTTAAAGTGATTTGTGTGGAGGCAATTATTGCGAGAGATTTTTTCTGGCTTTATATGTTTAAAAGTCTCATAATTATAAACAATATTATTCCCAATATTGCCCCAAGATAAATCCAACGGATAAATTTTCTTCCCTCGTCATTTTTTCATGTCTTTCTAAAGCTTAAGCAGTCGCACCGTAGCAGTGTGGTTATTTAATATTCTTCTATAATTTTTTTGACTTAAAACTTTAGTAACTTTAATGGTAATTGATTTATTAAACTTATAAGCTCATTACATTCAGCAAGATGACTACTTCACAGAAATAATTTTGCGAACAACTATTAAGGAACAAACATGTTAATGCCTGTTGGTGACGATAA
>JACAFA010000342.1 GCA_013388525.1 Ignavibacteriaceae bacterium
GATGCTCTCGGTGCTAATTGGCAGCAATATCAATCTGGTGGAAGAGGATTTGAAGATTTCTTTTCGCAATTTGGTGGAGCGGGAAGAAGAAGTGGAACCACTTATGAATTTTCAGGTGATTTTGGAGATCTATTCGGTAGTATGGGTGGAGGATTTTCTGATTTCTTCGAATCATTTTTTGGAGGAAGAAAAAGACAAAACAGAACTGGGTTTGATTCGCAAGGATTTCAAAAGCAACCTACCAGGATTGATGTTGAAGCTGATCTTAACATAACTCTTGAAGAAGCTTTTAATGGAAGTGAAAGACAAGTTAGCATTGATGGAAAAAAGTTAAAAATAAAAATCAATCCCGGAACTTCTGATGGACAGAAACTCAGATTAAAAGGATTGGGAAGATCTTCAATTAAGGGAGGAACAAAAGGAGACCTCTTTTTAAACATTCATATTCTCCAACATCCATTTTATGAAATAAAGGATGGCGAGTTGTTTTATAATTTAGATGTTGATTTTTATTCGGCTGTTCTTGGTGGGAAAGAGGAAATCAAAACTCTTGATGGGAAAAAAATAAGTATTAACATCCCCGAAGGAACTGAATCAGAAAAAATATTGAGACTAAAAAATTTAGGTTTACGAAATGCTAATGAAAGGGGTGACTTATTCGTAAAGGTCCATGTTACGATACCAAAAAATTTATCTGAAAAAGAAAAGAAATTATTTAAAGAATTATCAAAGCTTAGGAAAGATTAAGGAAAAAATAGGAAAAGGATTATGTCATTTAATTTTAACAGACTAACAGTAAAAGCACAGGAAATTGTTCAGACGGCAATTGAGATAGCTCAAAACTATAATAACCAAATTGTTGAACCCGAGCATCTGCTCGCTTCAATTATACAGGAAAGCGGAAATGTTGCTGAATCAATTATCAAAAAGACCGACGGCAATTTTAGTGCAGTAAAGATAAAAATAAATCAGTTGCTCGAATCATTGCCAAAAGTGAGCGGAACCGGTTTGGGTAATCAGCAGATGAGTCAGAATCTCGGAAAACTATTTGATACCGCTGCCGAAGAAGCACGAAATCTGAAAGATGAATATGTTTCAACAGAACATCTTCTGCTGGCACTTTCTAATGATAAAAGTAAAGTCGGGCAGCTTCTTCGCGAGAATGGAATTTCATATAATGATATTCTCTCCGCACTTAAAACTGTACGAGGAACTCAAAGAGTAACTTCACAAAATCCTGAGGACACTTATCAATCACTGCAAAAGTATGGAAGAGATTTAAATGAACTTGCAAAGCAGGGGAAACTTGATCCTGTAATTGGAAGAGATGAAGAGATAAGACGAGTTCTTCAGGTGTTATCGCGAAGAACAAAAAATAA
>JACAFA010000271.1 GCA_013388525.1 Ignavibacteriaceae bacterium
AGCATAGCAGAAGTCTTGATAAGAATTTCTTTTTAGTTATAAATTTCTTAAATCAACTATTTGGTAATCGCTCTTTTGAACCTATTTTATCAATTACACAATTTTAGGTACGTTATCAATTATTCTGACTGTAACTTTAGGTTGATTTTCAAAACTTCGAAGCATATTTTTACCACTCAAAATTTGCGGAAGTGGTGAAATTTGGTATACACGCTATCTTGAGGGGGTAGTGCCTTAATTGGCGTGCGGGTTCAAGTCCCGCCTTCCGCACACAATCCAAATTAAAAAGTAAAAAGGAAAAATAGATGAACAACAATAAAGTCTTTCCATTTCTTCTGATGTTTATTCTGACTCTGTCTTTAATTTCATTTGCTCAGGAAATGAATACTGAGGCAGGGAAACTTTATAATGAAGGTAATAGTCAGTTAAAAGCAGGAAATTATAACGGTGCAATCAGTAATTATGATAAAGCTCTGGCAATTGAAAAGGATTATCGGATTTATTATCAGAAAGGTGTAGCACAAAAAAAAGCAAATGACCTTAACGGTTCAAAAGCTTCCCTGGAAGAATGTATAAAGTTGAAAAATGATTTCGAACCCGGTTATAATGCATTAGGTGGCGTTTACTTCTCTATGGGCAATTATACTGAAGCAATAAATAAATTTGAAAAAGTTCTCACTCTTACAAATAACGCAAGCGTTACAAAAAAAGTAAAGAAGAATTTATCATTAGCTTATACAAAATTGGGAAATGATGAAATATCAAAAGGCAATGCTCAAAAAGCTGTTGAGTATTTAACTAAAGCTGTTGAAAATGATAATTACGATGCTGCGTATTTATCGCTTGCTAAACTTTATTCTGAACTTGGAGAATGGGATAAATGTATTGCTGCATCAGAAAATGCTTTGAAGTACAAATCAAAAATAACTACTGGTGGTCCTAACTTTTATATGGGAATTGCTTATAAAGGCAAAGGCGATACTGCAAAAGCAAAAGAAATGTTTGATAAAGCTAAACAAGACGCCACTTATAAAAAGACTGCTGAATATGAACTCAGTTTGCTGAAGTAAAATTTCAGTTTCGATTTTAAAGACCCTCTGAAAAGAGGGTTTTTTTATAACCGATAAACTATTCTCATTTATTTAGAAAGAATGAAGTTTAATAAAGTAGATTCCAAAAATTTGTTACCACCAATTGCCGCTGCATCAGCGCTTCGGAAGATAGATACTCTGAGAGAGCTTATTACTGATGCCAAACAGAGAAAGATTCCTTTCAATAAAATCTATGAAACTTTACTGCAGAATTATCTCTTTGTTGGGTATCCTTCAGCTTTATTATCACTAAAATTGTTGAAAGAGTTATATCCAAATAAAAGAGTTCCAAAAGCTGCTGATATGAATCTTTATCACTTCAGAAAAAGGGGAAAAGCAAATTGCAAAAAGGTTTATGGTAACAAATTTGAGAAACTAATCAGTAATGTTAGAAGTTTTTCTCCTGACCTGGCTGAATGGCTTGTGCTTGAAGGCTACGGAAAAGTATTGGGAAGAAAAGGTCTTTCACTAAAAGAACGGGAACTCTGTATAGTCGCAACTTTGGCAGTATTAAAATTTGAAGATCAATTATACTCACATATTAACGGAGCCTTCAGAGCAAAAACTTCAGCTGAAGAAATTGAGGGTGTGATAGATAGTCTTAACTTGATTGGGAATAAAAATACTTCTGCTTTTGGTTTAAGAGTTCTGAACAGATATAAAAAGGAAAAGGGAATGCATTAACAGCACATTCCCTTTAAGAAATTTTATAAGAAGTTAAAAATTATAAATGCATCCAGAGTGACTGCACTAATTGTCTCTTCACCATCTTCTTTGCCGGTCAGATTGAACATTTTATAGCTTAAATACAAATCAAGATTGATCATTGGAATTATTGTTACCTCTGTGCCAACTCCAATTCCTCCACCAAATCTTGAAACATCTGAACCATCAATTTCAATATCGTTAACCTTGCTTTTTCCGAAGCTGTTAAATGAAAGATCCAAAGCTAAGTATGGATCAAAACCAAGAGGAGCGGGAATAAAATTGTATTGAACTCCGGCACCAATTTCTAAAAGTGACTGAGAGTATTCGATTTCTCCTTCCTCGTGAGTTGCTTTGTATAAATGTGGAGGTTCGGGACCACTTCCAGACAATGAATGATACAGAGCGAAAGCTCTCGGTGTAAATGAAATCATTGGTAGGTCAACTTTTCCAATTACTCCTGTATTCCATTCTGTTGAATATCCGGATCCACCATCCGGAACGTCTTTGGTCAATGCATCTGGCGCTAAAATTTGTGTGATTCCTCCACCGACACCAACTTTCACTAACTGTGCAGAAGTGAAAGCCGGAAACAATATTAAAAACACTATTAGAAAAAATGTGATGTGGTTCTTTTTCATTTACTCTCCATTTTGATGATTGATTGAGATTGCTATCATAAACTTAAAAATATTTAATCATAAAAACCATAACTATCTCATTGTATTCATTAAGAAGCCGACAGATTCTAAACAATATCTTTAAGTGATTTCCCATATTTGATTATTTCTCTTGACTTTATGCTTTATAAAACCAATATTTAGTTCCAGAATATGCAGAATTCTGAGCAATTAACGGCTCAGATTTTTGAAACTCTAATAAGGAAGCTTCGTCATAAAGAATAGTATGATGCAAAAATTAAATCCCTCAAATAAATATTTTGTTCTGGTCCTGATTTTACTTCCTCTGTGTATTTCAGTAGTAAATGGTCAAAGTGTTGCTGAAGAATTCAACAAAGGTATGGAAGCTTATAGCAAACAGCTTTTTGTTGATGCCCACAAAATATTTGATTCAATCGTTGATGAATACGGGATAGTTGATGAACTTTATGCATCAGCGCGATTTTATTCAGGTAATTCGTTGTTAAAAATGGGAAAGAAAGATGAAGCCGCTACAAGATTTGAATATATCGTAAACAACGTTGTTTGGTCGAAGTTTCGTGAGGAATCTTTATTTACGCTCGGATTAATTTATTATGATACAAAAAGGTATGCACTGAGTAGAAAAAATCATCTGATGTTAGTTTATCAATATCCAAACAGCGATTATATCGGTTCAGCTATGTATTGGATTGGTGAATCTTACACAGCTGAAGGAAAATTAAATGAAGCAGTTGATTTTTTAACACAAGCAATTGAAGATAAATCAGGTAACAGATTTCGTGATCATTCTCTTTATGCACTTGCAAGTGTTTATGAAAAAATGCAGGACTACCAGAATGCAGTAAAATATTATGATCAGTTACTTACTTATTATGCAAATAGTCCACTTGCTCTCCAGGCACAGGTAAGAATTGGTGTATGCTATTTTTATTTGAAAGACTATTACAATTCAATACTTGAGCTTAATAATCCTGTTTTACAAAATCTGCCAGACGAAAAACTGTCGGAAGCTTTATATCTTCTTGCAAATTCGCATTACAGGGTTGAAGAGTATGAAAATGCTGCCAGGACTTATTCGGAAATTATCGAAAGGTTTCCATATTCAGCTTTTATTAGAGATGCACAGTACGGATTAGCCTGGTCATTATTTCAGCAATCAAAATACAATGAAGCATACAATGTATTTAATAACCTTTCTGTTGGAGAAGACTCGCTTGCCGTAAAATCTTTTATTTGGAAAGGTGAATCAAAAAGATATTCAGGAAAGCCGAATGAAGCATTAATTATTTTTGAGGATTTTTTAAAACGATATCCGGACCATCCCTCAGCTTCGTTGGTTGAAAGTCTTATCGGATTAATTTATTTCGATCAAAACAAACTCGAACTTTCATCACAATATCTTGCAAATGCAACCTCCTCAGATGATCCTGTTACAAGAGCAAAAGCTTTTACTATGATTGGTGAAATTGAGCTTCGGAAGAAAAATTATATCAAAGCCCGCGGTAATTTTGAACCGGCAATTCGAATTACAGAAGCAGAAAGCGATGTTCATCTGAGAGCAATGCTCGGTATGGGTGTTTCTTTATTTTATCTTGGAGATTATGAAAAGGCAGCTGAATATTTTCGTGATGCTGAAAATCTGAGCACTGATTTTGAAACTGATAAGATTAATTTCTATATGGCAGAGTGTTATTTCAATTTGGGTAAATATCAGGAAGCATTGTCCCGCTATTCTGCTATTGGAAGCAAAGAAGATGAATATGTTCGGCAGGTAACTTACTCAAAAGGGTATTGTCATTTTAATCTTGGTGCATATTCAAATGCAATCTATCAGTTTTCTGAATTTGTTGAGCGATATCCAAATGATGTTAGAACTACTGATGCAAGATTGAGATTAGCAGATAGTTACTTTGGTGCAAAAAATTTTGCAGCTGCGAGCAAAATATTTAAACAAATATTCCAATCCGGAAAGTATTCCTCTGATGATCCATACACTTACTACCAATATGCTCAGGCTTTGTATAAGTCTGGTGAAACAAATGCAGCTATTACAGAGTTCAGAAATCTTCAGCAGAAATTTCCTCAATCGAAGTATGCGGAAAGTTCTCTCTTCACTGTGGGTTTTATAAAATTTCAGGAAGGAGAATTCAAAGATGCAATAAATGACTACCGGTATGTACTTCAGATTTATAAAAATTCTTCACTTGCACCGGTTGTTTACTATTCAATCGGTGACGCATATTTTAACCTTGCGATGTATGATTCAGCTATAGTTAATTACCGGAATGTTTTGACAAAATATCCCTCATCTGAATACGTGTTTGATGCCATTAACGGAATGCAATATAGCTATGTAGCAATGGGTAAATCTGATGAAGCTATCGTTCTTATCGACAGATTTATAAATCAGAATCCCAACTTAAAATTCTCAGACCAGATATTCTTTAAAAAAGGTGAACTTTACTACAGTCAACGCGATTATCGGAATGCTAAAACCAGTTACCAGGAATTTCTTGTCAGATATCCAAAAAGTTCATTTGTTCCTGAAGCTTACTACTGGCTTGGTAAAAGCTCACAAAATTTAAATGAGACTGATGAAGCCATTTTTTATTTTAATAAAGTATTTGAAAGTTATCCGGGTTCTGAATCAGCAGCTGTATCAGTAATTGAACTTGGTAAAATGTATGAGTTAAATGGAAACTATCAGGCATCAATTGCGGTTTTGGAACAAGCATCAACCAAACTTAAAGATTCTCCGCGACTTCCTGAAGTCCTCTTCCTGAAAGGAACTGCTTATATAAAAATTGATGATGTTCAAAAAGCATACGGAACTTTTGAAGAATTAGCAATGTATCACCGGGAAACTATTTTTGCTGATCGGGCAAAGTTTGAGATGGGACTGATTGATATGGCGACCGGAAGATATGATATCGCAAACAAAAACTTTTTAGATGTTGCAGAAAGAAGAACTGATGATTTAGGTGCAAGGTCTCAATTTCATTATGGTTTATCTCTTTACGAACAAGGTAAAATAACTGAAGCAATTTCTGCACTTGTAAGAGTAAGAACCGTTTATTCACAATATGAACCCTGGCTTTCGCGTTCATATTTATTGTTAGGTGATTGCTATGTTAAACTTAATGACAAAAGACAAGCAGAAGAAATGTACAGAGTGGTCGTTACGAAGCATAAAGGTAACGAACTCGGAGAAGAAGCAAGACAAAAAATAAGCAAGCTTAAATGAAGAAATATATTTTAACAATATTGGTTTTTACAACAATGTCGGTTTTTTCTCAAGGTCAGGATCCAAGCGTTGAGTTGCCTGATTTTGTGATTTTTGGTAAAGATGATATTTCGGTAAGAAAAGTTGAGAAGATTAAACCAGATTTTATATCAACAGTTTCAGATGAATTTTTAATACCAACTTATAAACCCGATTATCTCGATTTTGTTGATATCTCAAATCCGGTTGAATCTGAGTTATCAATTCTTGATTCAGTTGATTATAGAAAAGGATTTATCGAGTTGAAAGCTGGACGATTTCAATTACCAGCTGGCGAACTCAATTATACTTTTCCCTTTACAGGAGGAATGGTGCATGGATTTGTTAAAGGATTGAATCAACTTGCTTATGTTGATAACAGCGATAACCAATCCGTTCAAGGTTCGCTGGATTTTGCTTATACTCTTCCAACAAATACCGATGCAATGCCCGGCACAAAGTTTAGCATGAGTGGTGATCACACTAAAAATCTATTCAAATTTTTTGGTTCGATTGATCCTGAGCGAAAGAGAAATCTTAATGTAGGTAATGCATCTGTTGGTATTCAAAATCTTTATATGAAAGAGTTTGTATTTGACGTAAACGGCGGCGCAGATTTCACATATCTCAATGAACAAAATTTTAATGAATCAATCCTTTTCACTAATCTGTTTGGCAGGTTAAAACTAAGTAACTTTAGTCTGGGTGTAAAAGGATCATTCCAGCATCAGAAACTTACGACTGATTCGCTTTCCGCTGCGAATTCAGACGCTTATTATTTCAGACCAACAGCTTCTCTTGAAGTTTTCAACAAAGTAATGCTGGAAGCAGGATTTACGTTCTCAGCTTCAAGTGGTGAAAGTTTGAATGGAATTTATGCTTCAATCAGTGCAGAGATTGCAAAAAATTTAACTTTGTTTGGTGAATATTCTCCTATAGGTGAAAATATAACGGCAGGAAAATTTTTAAGAAATAATTTTTATTATGATCAACAGGATTTGCAGAGAGTATTCATTAAAAAGAAAAATATGATCATGGCAACAGCCAAATATGAGTATGACAAGTATTATCAAATTGATGGTGGAATAGAATTTTACGATGCTGATAATCTGCCTTATTATAATAATCGCGACAGTTCAGGTTTCTTCGAAGTTTTATTAACAGATGCTGTTAGCTGGGACTTTTTCCTCAATATGCTTTACCATCTTGGACCTTATGGTTATTTCTACGGTTCTGTAAATTACCTGAATATTCAGGATTCAGACTCAAGAAAAATTCCTTATTATCCCGGTCTTAAAGCTTCACTTATTTATGGGTATCATTTTTCCAGCGATTGGAAGGGAGAAGCAAAACTTAGCTACTTATCTGACAGATATGCCGATATTGACAATACAGAATCAAGAAAATTAAATAGCATATTTGACTTTGGATTAAAAATAACATACACTTTGCAAAAGAATTTTGGTGTATTTTTTGAAATAAATAATTTATTCAATACTAAAAGGTCGGTTTGGGAAGGATATCAGGAAAAACCATTAGATATACTTTTAGGAATTAATTATTTGTTTGATTGAACAGGATAATAATTTTTAATTAGTTTTGTGCGGAAGTACTGAGTTAATAAGAAAGTAAAATAATAATTACAAATCAATAAAGATGATTGGACAGGACGAATTAATTAAAAAAGCTGCAGAGAGCTGTGGAATTTCCCCGGAAATTTCGAACTATTTTTTCGAAGTTTTTATCAATCGTCTGAGCAGCAAATTAAAACCCGGTGAAGTATTACAATTTATTAACTTAGGTTTTTTTCAAAAACGAATAGTTAGAATTCCTGCTGAAAAAATTCCAGGCAATCAAACCGGCGGTTCATCATTGCTTACTTTAATTTTATTTTCTGATGAACCAGAGATAAAAGTTGAGAAAAAGAATTTTTATCCATTTCGGATTCCCGATCTTAAAACTCTCTGGGAAAACAATCAGGAAATAAATTCGGCTTTGCAGGCAGGCGACTTTGCGCCATACTTCACAAGAAGCCATCTTATTAATTCATTTGCCACAAAAGCTGAGGTGATAATTTCAGGACTTAAAAAATTGATTGATGTTTATGAAGAAGAAATAGTTCTTTCACATGGTTTTCGTATTAAATCAGATGAAGCTGCTGATACTAAAACAAATGTCATTTCCAGTACTGCAAATCCACCCAAAAAGGATGTAGAGAAAACCAAACCTGCTGAATCAAAACCGCAAAATGAAAACAAAATTGTCCCGAAAGAAAAAGATAAAACAGAAGGAGACTCAAGTCTTCCCTGGGGACTTGGGACTAAATTCTATGATAAGAAAGCGGAACAAACTCAGCCGGAAGATTTTAAAGCCAAAAGCTTTAAGCATTTAGAACCAGGTCATAAAGCACATACAGATAATCTAAAAACAGTTGATGACTTTAATAAAAAAATTGACGCAGAGGAAGCTTTGGATGCTGCCATCCAGGAATCTGAAAGCGATGAAAGTCTAACAAAGTTTAAAGAATTTCAACCGGTAAAATCACGATTAGCTTTAGATGATAAAAACAAGTTAATTGATGACGATCAGTTTGCATTAAGAGTAAAGAAAAAACCTGATCATTCTGAAAAAACCGAAGGTTTAAAGACTGACCCAAAGTTCACTGCTGTAAAATCCAAAACCGAAGTATATCATCTTCAAAATGACATAAAAAAATTAAAAAAGAAGCAAAAGTTTGTCGAGGAACCTTTTACAGGCAGTACAAAAGATGCTGATAAATATAAAAGTTATCAGGGAAATAAAAACCTGTTTCCTTTAATTTTCATCTCCTCACTAATTTTAGTGGGTGTAATTTTAATTTATTTTTATTTCGTAGCTGGAACAGAAAGCAATTCAGGAAAAGAGATAATTAGTTTGATTGTAGAACCTCCTAAAAATGCAAAGATAATAGAAAGAGATTTTGAATTTGCTGTTACTTATCCATATACAAAGACAGCTACTGAAATTCCTATCGAAGGAATTAATCCAAAAGTGTTTTTAACGGAAGAAATTCCTCCGGTAAAGAAAGAAGAAGTAAAACCAACAAAAGAAGTTGAAGTTCCTGTAGCTGAAACAAAAGTTGAAACCAAACCTGAGGAAAAACCAAAAGTTGAACCGAAAGTCGAGCCGAAGGTTGAGCCTAAAGTTACTGAACAGAAGAGTTCCAGAATATTTTTATACAATAACTACTATGTTGTTTTCGTCGGTAGTTATAATTCCTATACTGCAGCAGACAGAGCAGCGGAAAAATATTTTGATGAAGGTTATAATGCGTTTATTGAAGTTGAAGAAGTTCCCGGTAAACCAACTAAATATAATTTAAATGTAGGTGATTTTACTTCAGAAGAATTTGCACGACAGTTTCAAGAGAAATATATTAAATAAAAAAAATTTGGAGAGATATGAATCTATTTGAAATATTCCTGAAGGGCGGTCCAATAATGTGGCTAATTTTATTTTGCTCCGTTATTGCACTTGCTGTAGCAATTGACAGATTTTTTGTCCTGAGAAAAGCTAAAATAAATTTGCCAGCCTTCCTGGTTAGAATAAGGGGGTTTATTAAGAATAAAGATATGAGCGGTGCGGCTTCATTCTGTTTAAGGGAAAAATCACCCATAGGAAATATGGTTAGGAAAGGTTTGAAAAAATTTGGAATGGGTCACGAACGGGTGAAAGAAGCTATAGAAAACGCAGGAAGACAGGAAGTCAGTAAGCTTGAAAAAGGTTTGTCAATTCTGGCAACTGTTGCAGGTGTTGCTCCTTTGCTTGGTTTTCTTGGAACCGTTACCGGGATGATTCAGGCATTTATGAGAATCGAAGATCTTGCCGGAGCTGCAAATCCAAGCGACCTTGCTGGTGGAATTTGGGAAGCGCTTTTAACAACAGCTTTCGGCTTAATTGTCGGTATTCCGGCTTATGCATTTTATAATTATTTCTTAAGTGCGATTAAGAAATTTGTTTCGGATATGGAAACTGTTGCTAATGATGTTGTGGATACTATGCAGGATACATCAAGAGAAGAAGTAGATTTTGATGATGAAATTGAAGTTGAGATGTAAGGTGATTTTATGAAATTTACTACTTCAAATGAACCATTAACTGTTTTTTCATATTCATCTTTAACTGACATCGTTCTGTTGCTGGTGATATTTTTTCTTTTAACATCTCAATTTGTTATTCAAACAGGTGTTAAGGTTAAATTACCCGGTTCAAAAACCAATGAACAATCTGAACCAACAAAGATGATTGTCACCATCACATCCGCTGGTGTGTTATATGCAGGTCCTGATCAGACAACAATTGATATGCTGCCAGGAAAACTTACGGAAATGCGCGGAGCAGGCGAAGAGAGCAGTCTTGTTATCAGAGCTGATAAAACTGTTCAAATTGATCTCGTAATAAAAGTAATTGATGCTGCTAAATCAGTGGGTATTGGTAAATTCACAATAGAAACGGAAAAAGAAAATCCATAGGAGGAGTGCTATGTCTTCCAAAAAAAGTTCTGGTTTATCTTATACTATTTCCTTTGCATTTCATGCAATTGTAATTTTGTTGTTTCTCCTGATAAATCTTTCATTTGATTATGTACCATCCGAATATATTGAACTTTCGTTTGGTATTTCTGATCAAACGGGTTCTTCCGGTGCGCAGGGAAATAAGATAAGTATTATAAAAGAAACACCTCAACAGAGTGAAAAGGAACAGTCTAAAGAAAAAAATCCTGAGGTAAAGGAAGTTGATTTACCGGTTGCAATTAACACTGAAGATGAAAATGTTATCAAACCTGCAGATAATGAAAAAGAAATTGTTCACGAAAGAACTGAAATAAATACAGAAACTACTGTATCAAATTCAAAGTCATCTGAAGATGGAAACAGTGCAGTTGAAGGTAATTTTGGATTTGACATAGACTGGGGAGGAAAAGGTACACGTAAAATTTATAGTTTCATTTTACCTCAATATCCGGATGGAGTTAAGAAAGAAGTAAACATTAAATTACAATTCACAATTTTACCTGACGGAACAGTTGGAACAATCATACCAAAGATGAAAGCTGATACACGATTGGAAAATGCTGCAATAAATTCATTAAGGCAGTGGAGATTTGAAGCTTTAAGTCCAAATCAAAAGCAGGTTGAACAGACTGCTGTTATTGTGTTTCCTTATCGCCTTCAGTAGGATGTCTGTAATAGAATCTGTAGAAGATTATTTCTATTATTGTAAGCAAGGTCAATGAAAATGTATCACGGTCATAATAAAGTCCCAGACCTTTTGGTTCCATAACAAATTTTGCGATCATTCCTGTGATAGTCCATCCCACTGCAAAGAGAATTAAAATCAAACTCACATTCAATAATGCACCTGAAATTCCTTCTTTCTGCCATCTCCAGGTAAATATGATTAGTAAAAAAATAAAATGTACGAAAAATATAAATGCAGAGATCATTTTAGTTTAAATTAATTTTTCTTCTGTTTACTATAGCTGTTCCTGTCAATCCGCCAATCATGCCAAAGATTGAATATGTTATCAGGTTAGTGAATGAAATCATTAAAACATAAAGGGAAGAAAATCCTTTAGTCTGAATATCATTTGCCATTCGTTTTAAAATTTCGATTGATTCATCAGCAGCAGATCCCAGATTCATATCTTTTACAATTTTTTCAGTCTGCGGCATTGAGCCGATTAGATCATTTGTTCTTGTTATGTATGTAATAATAATATCAAAACAACTTGCGAATACTGCTGCAAATATTGCTGTTAATAATCCCAGCATTAAACCGGTTCCGGTTTCAATTTTTAATAATCCCGGCTGAGATTTTTTATATAGAAATATTGATAATGCAGATGCAATTGGTATAAGAAAACAGCATGCAACACTTTGAATTCCCGGAATAGTGGTTAGAACTGAAGCACCAAATCCGCAAACTAAAGCCGGTAAAAATTTCTTATTCATTCCCCATTAAGGATTTTTTTAAAAATAAATTTTCTATTTCACTAATCAAAAATAAGTAAACTCCGCTTCCCAAAATTAAACCGGTGCTAAGCGCCAGGTATTGTGAATAATCATAAATTCCTGTAAAAGTAAATAAAACATCTGCAAGTAAAGGTAATGCTGCTAACATTAATATTTTATTGCTTAATAACCTTATTTTATTAAACAATGTTAACAGTCCGGTTAATAATATACCAAAATAGATCCCGGTACATCTTGTGCAAACAAGCATTGATGCATTGTTTATTTCAATACACTTAAAACTTTTCTGATGGCAGACTTTTGAGTATAAATTTTTTAATAAAAATTTAGAAAATAAATTTTCACCTGTTAACAGAATTGGTTGTAGGAAACCCAGAATCCAGATTGTTAGAAAGGTGAGAACCAGCAATCTTATGATAGTGTTTCTTAATCTTTGCTTGTCTATACTAATTGCTGAATTGTTCAAGGGAGTATAAAGCAATTTGTTAATTCAATCTCTGGTAAAAACTAATATTTCTTTTTTGGTTAAAAGATATAGTTTATTGATAAATATTAGCGCTGAGACAATTTCATATTTAAAGTCAAAGTCATCAAGTACAACTTCATTTAAGTTAAACTCAGGTGATCTTAAATTTGCAACATATATTTTTTCCTTGCTTGTAACTGTCAACCAATCAAAAATAATTCTTATACTTATGAACTCATCTTTACCGGTAATTTTTTTTATACCATTCCCGTACTGATCGAATACAATTATTTGGTTACCATCAATAACATAAATATTGTTTTGCATGGAAACAGCAAGTTGAAGAGGCTTTTGCAATGCATAATTGCCGTAATCATATCCGCCAAAGTTTTGAATAAAGTTTCCAAAAATGTCAAACTTAACAATGCGTGAATTTTCAGAATCGAGTATAAATATATCTCCCTGGTTTGACATTACGGCGCTTAGCGGATAACCAAATCTTTCCTGTTCGACTTCACTGTTTCGGGTTAATATTTGAAAATTGAAATTTAAATTCTTATCAAACCTTTGTATCCGGTGATTGTTTTTATCTGCGACATAAACTTTCAAAGCATCTGCATAAATATCAGCCGGATTATCAAACGCGCTTTGTCTCCAACCATATCCGCCAATCTTTAGCAGCAGGTTCCCTGATGTATCGATGACTGATATTTCATCAGTACTAATGTCCGAGATATAAATATATCCTGCCGGGTTTATGTAAAAAGAGGAAGCATTTGAAAACTCCCCAATTTTATTTTCAAAATGATATTTCTGTGGAAATGCAAATGTTCCAACCAGAAAAATTATAAACACAAATACTGATTTCATTTCTAATATTGTAATTTTTTACAATCAATATTAGTAAATAATGGAACCAAATGAAACAGAATTTCATTGTACGGATATTCTGAACAAAAATTTTAATGCATGAATATTTTGATTAATGACTGAGAGTAAAACCACATATAAAAGGGCTTCAGATAGTCATTTCTTTGCAAATAGAACATAGCCTTTCTATATTTGCGCAACAAAATTTGTCCCGTGGTGTAACTGGTTAACACGTCTGACTCTGGATCAGAAGAGTCTAGGTTCGAGTCCTAGCGGGACAGCTTTCTAATTAACAATGTTCAACTATCAATTTACAATTGAAAATTAATTTGTCGTATGATTTTTAATTGTAAATTTTTCATTTTTAATTGAATCTTAGGCGCGTTCGTCTAGTGGCTTAGGACGCCGCCCTCTCAAGGCGGAGATCGCGGGTTCGAATCCCGCACGCGCTACTAACTCAAATTACAATTCTCAAAAAACAAATCACAAAAAGGAATTCAATTTCAAATTCAATTGTTAAATTATTTAATAATTTATCTTAATATTTGCAGAGTTAATCTTTACTTAAAGTATTGTATCCTTTTATGAAACGATTTGAAAAACATATTTTTGTTTGTGAAAATAAAAGACCTGAAGGGCATCCCCGCGGCTGCTGCTCGGAGAAAAATAGTCCTGAAGTAAGAGAGTTATTTAAAAGACGAATAAAAGAACTTGGTCTGAATGCAACGGTAAGAGCAAACTCTTCAGGCTGTCTTGATGCCTGTGAACATGGTGTTACTGTTTTAATTTATCCGGAACAAATCTGGTACGGTAAAATAACTGTTGAAGATGTTGAAGATATTATACAGGAACATATTATAAAAAATATTCCTGTTGAAAGATTAAAAATAACTGATAAAAAATTTAACAGGGATGAAATCAAAATCTGAAGCACAACGGGCATCTGAGATTCTTAAGAAATTGAAAAAGGAATATCCTCTTGCTAAGATTGCACTTGAATTTGAAACACCATTCCAGTTACTCATTTCTACAATCCTGTCTGCACAATGCACCGATGAACGTGTAAATTTGGTGACAAAGGCTTTATTCAGGAAATATAAAAAGCCTGAAGACTATTTGCGGGTTTCAAATCAGGAACTGGAAAAAGATATTTTCTCTACAGGTTTTTATCGGCAGAAGGCAAAGAGCATTAAAAATTGCTGTAAAGCTTTAATAGAAAAATATAAAGGAAAAGTTCCGGAAGATTTTGAAGAGTTGAATTCACTACCGGGAGTCGGAAGAAAAACTGCTTCGGTAGTTGCGGGAAATGCATTTGGTATTCCGGCAATTGCTGTTGATACACACGTAATAAGGCTCTCAAACCTTCTGGGATTTGTCGATACAAAAGACCCTGTTAAAATAGAAGAAAGTTTAAAGGAAATTTTTCCACGGAAAGAATGGATAAATCTTGGTCACTATTTAATGAATCACGGAAGAAAAATTTGTATTGCCCGAAGACCTAAATGCCTGCAATGTGTTGTTGGGAATTTATGTCCGGGTTTTAATTCTGCAAATGAATGAAATAAAAATTAAAGTATCATCCAATCATGCAGATATGAAATCATGCAAGAGTTTAATGATTCGATTAAATAGTTACTTGAAGAAGACATTTTTAATATTTAAAGGTTAACTAATGGAAGATTTTGAACGAGACAGAGATTACTGTTTTGCAATTCTTAATGAATACACAAAGAGTGAAAGTTTAATTAAACATGCACTTGCTGTTGAAACCTGTGTTCGTGCTTATGCGGTAAAATTTAGTGAAGATGAAAATTATTGGGGCAATGTTGCACTGCTTCACGATTTTGATTACGAAATGTTCCCATCCTCAGAAGAACATCCATACAAAGGGAATGAAATACTTAAAGAAAAAGGTTTTAGCGATGAATTTAGAAAGGCTATAATGTCGCATGCTCATTATACAGGTGTTAAGCGAACTTCTTTGCTCGAAAAAGTGTTATTTGCATGTGATGAACTTGCCGGATTTATAACAGCCGTCGCTTACGTTCGTCCATCGAAAACTGTTGACGAGGTTGAAGTAAAATCAGTCTTGAAAAAAATGAAAGATAAAGCTTTTGCCAGAGCAGTTAACAGAGACGATATTAAAAATGGTGCTAATGAAATTGGTATTCCTCTGGATGAACATATTCAGTTTTGTATTAACGCAATGAAAAATAATAAAGAAAAACTTGGGTTATGAAAGAAGGGGATATTGCTCCAAATTTTATTCTCAAAGATGAAAATAAAAATGGCTTTGAGTTATACAGAAATCTTGACACACAGGTTTTGCTGGTATTCTATCCCAAAGACAACACACTTGTTTGTTCAACTCAGCTTGAAGATTATAATAACAATCTTGACGATTTTATTAATAACGGAATTAAAGTAGCAGGTATTAGTACTGATTCAATTGAATCTCATTCTAAGTTTTGCAATAAACTTAAACTGAATTTCCCATTGCTTGCAGATGTTGATAAGAAAGTATCCAGGCAATACAATGCAATAAATTTTTTGGGAATTAGTAAAAGGTTACTGGTTTTAATCGGAACAGATAAGAAGATTTTATGGACAAATTCAAAATTATCATTTACCTTCACCAAAACAGGTGAAATTCTGGAAAAAGTAAAGTTATTAAATAGAAAAGAAATGACTTGACTGGTAAGCTATTAGTTGACTATTTTTCGAACAAATCAAAGGAGTTTTAATCAGGGTTTTGCTACATCATTGATATTCGGTTCTGAATATCAGAATTTAAAAAATATCTCATTAGAAATATTCTTACAGAATAATTTTAGATAACTTTAAAATGATTAGCAAAATCTTAACCTTCGTTTTGGCATTTACTGCCATCTTAATTTCCCAACAGGATATCAGGATTCTTGCTTCCAATCAGAATTCAATTGTCATTGAATATACTCCTCAATTTGTAGATACATCCTTAAGAAAAATCAATGAGCAGGAATTCAGAAATATAGCCCTTTCATTTGGTTATGTTGATGAATCAACGGAGTGGGGAACTCCGGAAATTCCTGAAAGGCGTCTTGTTATCGGTGTTCCATCTGAATTTGGTAATTCTATTAAAGTAATTAGTTCATCTTACAAAGAGATAAAAGGAAAAGTTTTACCCATTCCGCGTTACGAAAAAGAAAATTTTCTGGATGCAGCTATATATGAAGTGATGCCCGAATATTTTAATTACGTTGATTTTCCTGAACTGGCTTCGTTTGGAGATTATGGAATAGTTAGAGGTTTAGGTGTGCAGGATATCAGATTATTTCCCGTAAAATTTGATGTTAATTCGAACACGATAAAATTATATTCAAAGATTGTTTTTCAAATAGATTATGGAAATGCACAAATTAGCGGAAGAAAAGTTGATGATGAATTACTCAAATATTCAATCATTAATTTTGATGCTGCTCAATACTGGGTAAAATCTGATAATAAATTATCCAAAGTTACTAGCAGTGTTTTGTCAAATGGGCAATGGGTAAAATTTGAAGCTCCAACGGAAGGCATTTACAAAATAGATAGAGCCAAACTTGAATCTTTTGGTTTCAACGTTTCTTCAATTGATCCGCGCACTATTAAGATTTACAATAATGGTGGAAAACAGCTTTCCGAAAAAGTAACAACTTCCCGACCAATTGATCTGATTGAAAATGCCATCATAATTGTTGGTGAAGAGGATGGAAGCTTTGACCAGAGCGATTATATTTTATTTTATGGAAGAGGTAGCAAGTTCAGAGATTACGATCCCTCGGACAAGACAATTAAAAGATTCAACCATCAGTTTTCTGATAAAAATTATTTCTTCATTACATCAGGTGGTGCGAATGGCAAAAGAATCCAGACAAAGTCAAGCCTGAATACCACTGAGGATTATGTTCAGAGTTCGACTGTTGCATTTGTTGATTACGAAGTTGATAAAATCAATCTGGCAAAATCAGGAAGACAGTTTTTTGGCGATGACTTTTCTCAGTCAGTTCCTACAAGAACTTATATGAACAAACTCGATTACAGGATTTCTTCTCTGCCTGTAAATTATAAAATAAGATTCGTAAACGGTTCTTCCAATAATTTTACTCTTGCAATAGCGGAAAATTCTTCAAACTTATATTCGGCTACATTACCCGGCTATTCAACATCTTACACTGTTGGAGTTGCTTATAATATTAATGCAGCTTTTAATGGTCCGCTTCCTGACGACAGAAGTGTTTTAAAGTTTACACTAAGTTCTTCTTCTGTTTCATCGGTTGGCTATCTTGATTATTTTGAAATGGAATATGAAAGGGAACTTAAACCCGTTGAAAATAAAATTATTTTCTTTTCAAAAGATTCATCAGCGATAGTTGAATATTATTTGAGTGGCTTTCCTTCCTCAGAAATTAAAGTTTTTGATGTAACAGATTACAGCAATATATATCTTGTCAATCCCAAACCGGGCTTTCCAAGCGGTGGTGATTTCAGATTTCAGGTAGCTGAAAACGCTGACTCAATCAGAAAATACATTGCGGTTGGAAATGATAGTTATCTGATTCCATCAAATCCTTCTATCGTAGAAAATTCTGACCTCAGGGGAATCCAGGATGGAGCAAAGTTTATAATCATATCTCATAAAAATTTTCTTGATGCAGCAAACAGATTAAAAAGTTACAGAGAGAACGAAACCAAAATCCCGATTTCAACAATCGTAATTGATATAGAAAAAATATTCAATGAGTTTTCCTGCGGCATTCAGGATATTTCTGCAGTAAGAGATTTTATAAAATATGCCTATGATAACTGGCAGACAAAACCTGAATATTTTATGTTTATGGGTAAAGGTACTTACGATTATAAAAATGTTGAAGGTTTTTCTGACAATTATATTCCTACCTGGCAAACGGAGGAATCACTTCAACTTATTTATGGTAAAGATTCCTATAGCACAGATGATTTCTTTGCAAGAGTTGATGGAGATGACCTGAAACCTGATTTGAGTTTTGGCAGATTGACAACAAAAAGTTTAAATGAAGCTAATACTTACATAGATAAGATTGTATACTATGAAAAGGACAGCGAGAAAGGAAACTGGAGAAATCTTCTGACGTTAGTTGCCGATGATGGATATACTTCAACTGGTTATGAAGGAAGTATTCATACAGCACAATCAGAAAATTTAACAACAAGCAGCATTCCGGCTTCATTCGATTTGAAAAAAATATATCTGGCAGATTATCCCACTGTAATAACGGGCGGCGGCAGAAGAAAACCTGATGTTAATTCTGAGATTTTAAAGATTATGAATCAGGGAACTCTCCTTGTTAATTATGTTGGTCACGGAAATCCTGATGTGTGGGCACATGAATTTGTTTTTGAAAGAGGTGTAACTATACCTCAGCTAAAAAATGATAAATACTTTTTTCTATGTGCAGCAACTTGTGATTTCGGAATTTTTGATACGCCTAATTATAAAAGCGGTGCTGAGGATTTACTGTTTCTTAAAAATGCAGGAGCTATCGCAACTTTCAGTGCTGTACGTTTAGTCTTTTCCGGTCTTAATTCAAATCTTAACAAAGTGTTTTTTGACTATCTTTTAGATCAACCAAGAGGAGAATTGAACTTACCTGTTTCTCTGGGATATGCTGTATATAAAACTAAAATTGATTTAACTCAGGTTAATGATCAGAAATTTCACCTGCTGGGTGATCCAACAATAAGATTAAATGTGCCTCAGTATTTTGGATCGATTGATTCAATAAACGGTCAGCCATTAATCGCTAATGTTCAAGTAAGAGCATTGAGCAATACAAAAATTGCAGGCACCATTTTGAAACCTGATGGAACAAAATGGAACGAATACAACGGAGAAGGTTTGCTTACTGTTTTTGATTCTGAAAGAATTAAACTTTTGGAAGAAATAGATAATTACCCGATGCGTGTTCAGGGTGGCACTATTTTCCGTGGAAGAGTTTCTGTAATCAACGGAGAGTTTGAATCTGAATTTGTAGTCCCGAAAGATATTTCTTATGAAAATAAAAATGGTAAAATAATTTTTTACTTTTTCGATCCTGAATCGGATGGATTAGCTTTCACTAATAAAATTATTGTTGGTGGAACAGATACAACAGCAGTAAATGATGGTAAAGGACCTGAAATAGAAATATTTTTTGATAACTCAGCCTATGTAAGTTCTTACCTTGTTGGTCCGGAACCAAACTTAATTGTTAAGCTTTTTGATGAAACTGGATTGAATACTACTGGCACAGGAGTTGGGCATAAACTGGAAGGAATTTTAAATAAAAATCAAGGCAGCCCGATAGATTTCACCGATTATTTTTTAGGCGAACTTGATGCCGGCGGAAAAAAAGGTGAAATCAATTATAAGTTTAACAAAATGAATGACGGCGATTATACAATTGAAGTAAAAGCCTGGGATGTATTCAACAATTTTTCAAATGAAGAATCTTTCTTTACTGTTGTTAGCACAAATGATCTTGTTGTCAGAGATGTTTATAATTATCCAAATCCTTTTTCTTCAAATACATCATTTACTTTTCAGCATAACCTGACGAAGCCTGTTGATGTGAAGATTAATGTTTATACCATTTCCGGAAGATTGGTCAAACAGATTGAAGAGAAAGATATTAACCAGAAGTTTGTTAAGATTAACTGGGATGGCAGAGATGAAGATGGTGACCAGCTTGGCAATGGAACTTACTTATATAAATTAATTGTGAAAACCACTGACGGTGAGTTTACGCAAAGTGTACTGGGTAAGATGGCGGTGGTCAAATAACTGTGAAATTTTTAAGTATTTTTAATCTATATATTTTTTATATATTTCTAATCTAAAGAGGAACGAAAATGTTAAAAACAGATGAAAATAAAATATCCAGGAGGAAAAGCAAAATGAAGGTGATACTATCCTTCTTACTAATAGGACTTACTGTCATTGCAATCCACGATAAAAGTTATGCTCAGGGAGAAGCAGCAGTTCCGTTTTTACTTTTAGCACCGGATTCAAGGTTTGGTGCTCTTGGTGAATCAGGAACCGGTCTTGCTGATAACTCAGCAGCTATTTTCTGGAACCCTGCAGGTATTGCATTCTTAACAGGAACAGAAGTTACTATTACACATAGCAATTGGTTACCACAGTTTAACCTTGATTTATTTTATGACTACTTAACATTCCGGACTTACATTGAAGAATTAAGCGGCAATGTAACTGCCAGTGTTACCTATATGAACTTCGGTGAGTTTGTAAGAACGCTTGAAGGAGGTCCTGAACCGGTTGGAACATTTCGCGCATACGATGCTGCTCTAACTCTTGGTTATGCAACAAAGCTTGGCACTGATTGGGGAATTGGTTTTAACTTCAGAATTATTCACAGCAGACTTTCTGATCAGCCGACCGGTGAAGAGCAGGGAACGGGTGTTGCAACTTCTGTTAGTTTTGACGTTGCTGGTATGTGGAGACCGGATTATTTGAATATCTTCGGCTGGGAACTTGAAAATCGTTTAAGCATCGGAGCTAATCTTAGCAATCTTGGTCCAAAAATTACTTACATAGATGCAAAGCAGTCAGATCCTATTCCAACTAACTTTCGTTTAGGTTTTGCTTTCCAGCTTCTGAGAGATGAATTCAATTCTTTAGTTTACACCCTTGATTTCAGTAAGCTTTTAGTCAGCAGAGATTCAACTTCATCAGAAGAATTTTATACAGGAATAATTACTTCGTGGGGAGATGCCACTATTAGTGAGGAAATCAAAGATGTAGTAACCTCAATGGGTTTGGAATACTGGTATGGAACTCCGGGTGATTTTCTTTTTGCTCTTAGATCTGGTTTCTTCTATGAAGATCCTACCAAAGGCAACAGAAAGTTCTTGACTTTTGGTGCAGGTTTAAGGTATGATATTTACGGATTTGATTTCAGTTACATTAGTTCAATTGAAAGTAACCATCCGCTGGATCAAACATTAAGATTTACAATCATTATAGGCTGGGGCGCAGTTCCGGAACCACAAAGAGGATTTCCAAGGGGCATCTAACATTTTAATATGAAATATTTTCTTCTCTCTATTCTCGTACTATTTGAATTGGGCAGATTATCTGCCCAATCTTTTGTTGGTAAACTTAATCCATATCCGAAAACAGTTGAAAGAACTGCACTTGCAGTTGATACGCTGAAGATTCTGGCGATAATGGTTAACTTCCAGGAGGATGCCGATGGAACTACATCAGGCAACGGTAAGTTTGGAACAATATATACCCAGAATTATGGTAATGAAATTTTAGACCCTCTTCCTCACGATAAAAAATATTTTGAATCACATCTTAATTTTGTAAAAAATTATTTTGCAAAAGTCTCAAAAGATCAACTGAACATTGAGTACACAGTTCTGCCTGATACTTTTTCCGTATCGGACCG
>JACAFA010000049.1 GCA_013388525.1 Ignavibacteriaceae bacterium
CCGATTATCTCTGAATTAAAAAGATTTCCCAACCTTATAAATGTTCCGGCAAGTGCAACTACAATCACAATTCTGTCAAGTGTCCAGAGCATCGGATAATTTTTTTTCTTTTTTGAAAACAAGTAGATAGCAATCAAAATACCTATTGCTGCACCATGACTTGCCAATCCGCCTTCCCAGACTTTAATAATTTCTATCGGGTTGGAGAGGTAATATCCCGGATTATAAAAAAGGCAATGCCCAAGTCTTGCACCAATAACAGTTCCGAAAATCATATAAACAGAAAGCTGTTCAAGATCGGATTGTGGTCTGTTCTCCTTTTTAAAAATCCAGCTCATTATAAAATATCCGGCAACAAAAGCCATCGCAAAAAGGAAACCGTACCATCTTACAGATACTGGTCCCAAATGAAAAATTTCAGGACTTACACTCCATTCAATAAATGCTGTTAGCATAGTAAACACTTTAAAATTTTATAACAGAAAAATACTCATTTAAGTTAACTATAATTTAAACTAAGCTTTACTTTTGCTGAATCTTCCTCTTCGCTTCGGTTTTGTCTTTGCTTCTTCAGCTAACTTTACACATTCGTCATAAGTCAATGATGCCGGGTCCATGTCTTTAGGAATACGTACATTTTCTTTCCCGGCTTTCAGGTAAGGACCCCATCTGCCATTAAGTATCTGAAATTCAGGATTCTCTTCAAATGTTTTAATCAACTTTTCGGCATCTGATTTAATTTTTGCTTCGATAACTTTAATTGCCTCATCAATTTCGATATCGTGCGGATCGTACTGTCCTTTAATTGAATAAAATTTTCCATCATATCTTACGTAGGGTCCGAACCTGCCGATTGCAGCTACAACTTCACGGTCATTATACAGACCAACAACTCTTGGAAGTTTAAATAAGTGCAATGCTTCTTCAAGTGTAATGTTTTCAAGTTTCTGAGTTTTTCTTAACCCGGCATAAATGGGTTTGTCGTTTTCATCTTTAGGATTGGTTAATGCTGCTACGGGTCCGAAACGTGCCATCCGAACCGAAACCTGTTTGCCTGTAGCAGGATCTTTTCCAAGAATTCTTTCGCCGGAAACTCTATCAGAAGTTTCGATTGTGTGCATCACTTTTTCTTTGAAAGGAGGATAAAACTCATCAAGCATTTCATGGTAATCCATCTCACCGTTAGCTATTTCGTCAAGTTCTTCCTCAATGTGTGCGGTAAACTGATAATCCATTATCTGAGGAAAATGTTCAAGTAAAAAATCGTTTACCAGCATAGCAACATCATTTGGAAATAATTTACCTTTATCGGCGCCTGTAATTTCAGTTCTTTTTTCACTTTTTATTTTATTTGAATTGTCGAGCGTTAACACAACATATTCACGTTGGGTACCTTCTCGTTCTTCTTTATGGACATATCCTCTTTTCTGTATTGTACTGATAGTTGGCGCATAAGTAGACGGTCTTCCGATTCCAAGTTCTTCAAGTTTCTTTACGAGACTCGCTTCTGTATATCTTGAAGGAGGACGTGTAAATCTTTGAGTGGCTAAAATTTCAGTGAAAGAAATTTTTTGCCCTTCAGAAATATCCGGCAGTAATCCTGCCTCTCCGTTTTCACCATTTTCATCATCAGTGGATTCAATATATACTTTTAAAAATCCATCGAACTTTATTACTTCGCCTTTTGCAACAAACACCTTATCAGCTTTGCTGACATTAATTTTCAAAGTTGTTCTTTCAAGTTTTGCATCACTCATCTGAGATGCGATTGCTCTTTTCCAGATTAATTCATACAGAGCTTTTTCTTCTTTTGATCCGGTTATTGTCTCGCTACTAAAATCTGTTGGTCGTATTGCTTCGTGAGCTTCCTGAGCAGTTTTGGATGTAGTTTTGAATTGTCTCTTGTGAAAATAAGCTTTGCCATATTCAGTTTTAATCTGTTGTTCGGCAGCATCAAGAGCAAAGTCTGAAAGATTTACCGAATCAGTTCGCATATAAGTAATCTTTCCGGCTTCATATAACTTCTGAGCAACAAGCATGGTTTTTGAAACAGAGAACCTCAATTTTCTGCTTGCCTCCTGTTGAAGAGTAGAGGTTGTGAATGGCGGTGCAGGAGATTTTTTAGCCGGTTTCTTTTCA
Source organism: Ignavibacteriaceae bacterium (assembly GCA_013388525.1). The sequence continues at coordinate 2,140 of JACAFA010000049.1, forward strand.
ACACTTTCAATTAAAAATTCTGAGTTCCTGCATTTCTCAAGAAAATCTTCTGCTTCCTTTTGCATATCAAAGAAGTCAGGAACTTCTGCTTTAAACTCAGTCTTCTTACCATCCCGGTCAGTTACAACAAAATTACCTGTTACTTTGAACCTTGATTGCGTTTTGAAAGAATCAATTTCTCTTTCGCGTTCAACTATTAAACGAACCGCAACTGATTGAACTCTTCCTGCAGATAATTTCGGTTTAACTTTTCTCCAGAGTATCGGTGAAAGTTCAAAACCAACTAACCTGTCCAGTATTCTTCTCGACTGTTGAGAGTTAACAAGATTATAATCAATCCCGCGCGGATTTTTCACGGCATCCAGGATTGCCTGTTTGGTTATTTCTGAAAACACAATCCGTCTTATTTTTTTCTCTGGTAATTCCAGAACTTCCTTTAAATGCCAGGCAATTGCTTCTCCTTCGCGGTCTTCGTCAGTTGCCAGCCAGACTATTTCGGATTTGTCTGCTAATTTCTTCAGCTCTTTTACTCTTGCTTTTTTATCTTCCGGGATTATGTAGTGCGGAGAAAAGTTTTTCTTAATATCAATTCCCATATCTTTTTTCTTTAAATCCCTTACGTGACCATAACTGGAAGTAACTAAAAAATCTTCTCCGAGAAACTTTTCAATCGTACTTGCTTTAGCAGGTGACTCAACTATTACAATATTTTTTGCCATACTTTCTTTTATTTAGTGAAAACTTTCAATTTTGACGGCGCAAATTAACTTATATTTAAAGAGAATTTCAAAGTAATTTTTTTATTGTGCGCTTATCATCAGAATTTGCAGGAAAATTTTAATTCTTTTTTTGACAATATGAATATTAATAATTTGGTCAGGAAATTTTTTCAGCTATTAGCTTTGCCATTCATCGTGGTTATAAAAATGTATCAGTTGATCATATCACCTTTATTTCCTCCGTCGTGCAGATTTACTCCAACCTGCTCTCACTATAGTATTGAAGCATTAAAAAAATATGGAATTCTGAAAGGCAGCTGGCTAAGTTTTAAGAGAATAATCCGGTGCCATCCATGGGGTGGAAGCGGTTTTGATCCTGTTCCATAAAATTAATTGC
>JACAFA010000285.1 GCA_013388525.1 Ignavibacteriaceae bacterium
AAAAATCATAATATTAGAATCGGAAATGAAGTAGTGTTAATGGGAAAGCAGAAAGGAAAAGAAATTTCTGTGTGGGAGTGGGCTGAACGCATAGGAACCATTCCTTATGAAATAACCTGCAATATTTCTCAAAGAGTCCCGAGAATTTATCTAAGGTAAATGGATATAATTAAACAATATATTATTCAATGTTTTTACAGTGCTTCGAACACGTTGAGACTTAACACTCAGCAGATTGAAGTGCTCGCACAATTGAAGGAAGTAATTCTCAATTCCACGGATATTCAACGTGATATTGAGAGTATGAAAAAAATCACGGAGCTTTCAAGATTAGGTATAAAGTTTGGTGAGCTTTATCGATATCTTACCAATAGCTCGATCGATTTTTCAAAATTTTCTGAGAAGTTTAAGGAACACAGTCAATATCTTGTAAGAGAGACAACCATTTTATTAAATCAGGTTAATCCACAAACGTGTAAAGTGATTTTAAAGAAGATTGGTTCAGCGGGAGCTGAGGAACCAAATGAAATAAAAATTGATTTATCAAACCGTCCTGACTCAACTCCGGCTTTTGAGAAACAAACGAATCAGGAGTTGAAAGAAAATCTTATTCTAGGCGATGAAAAAGATGACGATGATATTTTCTTTCATAATTTTGAAGCTGAAATTCTCGCCCCAATAAAATCTCTTGATTCATTTCTAAAAAAAATGAATGAAAATAATTATCAAGCCGAAGAGCTTAACAGGTTTATTTCAATCATTCAAAAGAATGGTGAAAAATCAGTAAAAATTGGATTTGAAATAATTGCAAACATGCATCGTATTCTTCTGAAAGCTCTTGTACTAATCAAATCGAGAGAACTTATGCCAGGCAAAGATGTGGTGGAATCTATGCGGGCTTGCTTAATAGTTATTGCAGCGGTTGTCAGAGGTAAAGAGGTCGAAATTACAAATTACCTGAACAGGGCAGAGGAATTTGGAAGAAAAATTCTAACTACAAACTATAGGAATGTTTAATGAAAATTTTTGCAGTAATTATGGCGGGTGGAGTTGGTTCACGATTTTGGCCAAGAAGCACTAAGCAAACTCCTAAACAGCTTCTTAAGATTTTTGGAAATGCTACTTTGATTCAAAATACTGTCAGCCGACTTGAAGGTTTGGTCGAAACAGAAAATATTTATGTTATAACAAATAAACTGCAACGACCTGAAATTATCAGACAGCTTTCACAATTAAAAGAAGAGAACGTAATTGAAGAACCTTTTGGCCGCAATACTGCCGCTTGTATCGGATTTGCTTCCTTAATTATTCAACAAAAAAATCATGATGCTGTCACTTTAGTGCTTCCTGCAGATCACATAATTGAAAATATTGAGAACTTCCAGAAGGTTCTAAAATCCGCTGCTGAATTTGCATTTAAATCAAATGGACTTGTAACTATCGGGATTCAGCCAACTAAACCAGAGACAGGTTATGGTTATATTCAAATTGATGAATCAAGTACTACTGATGAGGTTGCCAAAGTTTATTCGTTTGCAGAAAAACCGAATTACGCAACAGCCGTTCGTTTTTTAGAAAGCGGAGATTTTTTCTGGAACAGCGGTATGTTCATCTGGAAAGCCAGTACCATTTTGGAGGAAATAAGGAATTTTATGCCTGAACTCTATGCTGGTTTAATGAGAATAAAACAGGCAATGAATACTCCTGAATATCAATCAGTTCTGTTAAAAGAATATGGCCAGTTTAAGAAGATTTCGATTGATTATGGAGTAATGGAAAAATCAAATAAAGTCTATTTAATTAAAGGTTCATTTAAGTGGAGTGATGTTGGAAGCTGGGATGCAGTTTATCAACTTTCGGAAAAAGATTCAAATGGAAATGCAATTTCAGGTAAAGTTTATACTGATATGGTTGTTGATTCATACATTTATTCTCCCGATAAACTTGTTGCAGCAATCGGTGTTGATAACCTGATAATAATTAACACAGAAAAATCAATTCTTATTTGCAGAAGAGATCAGGGACAGGAAGTAAAAAAAGTTGTTGATTATCTGAAGCTGCATAAAATGGAAGAATATCTCTGACCTAATTCAAAAAAATTTTTATGAAAAAAATTATCACCGAATCCATTGTACGTGAAATTATTAAAAAAGGGGAACCGGGAATCATCGTCAGCAAACAGGATATTATTACACCAGCGGCAGTTGATTTGATAAGAGCACACAAACTTACTATCATTAAATCTGAAGAGATAACTACAATATCATCTTCGGAGAAAAAAGATTCACAACTTCTTTTCAGAAAAGGTGCAATTGGTTCTGATCATACCGGGTTTCAGGTTAAGAACTTAATAATAAAAATCCTGCAGGAAAAAGGTATTACCTCAGTTGATGTTGGTACCTATGATGAAAAGTCATGTGATTATCCTGATTTTGCTTACAACGTCGCAAAAAAAGTTCGGTCTAAAGAAGTTGATTTCGGGATAATTATTGATGCAACCGGAATTCCTTCCTCAATAACTGCTAATAAAATAAGAGGAATAAGAGCTGCCACTTGTTACAATGAGTTTTCAGCAAAGAGCTGCCGCGAACACAATAATGCCAATATCCTTGTACTTGGTGCTAAATCTCTTGGTGAGGAAACAATAAAATCTATTCTTGAGGTTTGGTTAAATACAGAATTCGCAGGCGGTCGTCATCAAAAAAGACTCGATAAAATTTCGAACATTGAAGAGCAGGAAAGTCTGAAATAAAATCAGTCTTCAGCTAAAACAGAGCGATTAAAAATAAAATCAACATTCTTCAGGATTTTTTTGAAGTCAAAAGCTTCATCAATTTCTGCTTTATTCAGAAATTTTAACACTTCACTTGAATTTGAAAGTTCGTCTTTCAGGTTTCTACTATGATCTGCCCAAACTCTCATCGCATTTTCCTGAACAAGTTTATATGCTTCTTCTCTTGTCATTCCTTTATCGACAAGCTTTAGTAATACTTTCTGAGAATATATTAATCCTCTTGTCAGGTTAAGATTCCTGATCATATTCTCAGGATAAATGATCAGGTTCTTTATCAGGCGATTTGATTGTTCAAGCATATAATCCAAAAGAATACAACTATCCGGAATGATTACCCGTTCAACAGATGAATGTGAAATATCTCTTTCATGCCAGAGTGCAACATTATCAAGCGCAGCTAATGAGTTACTTTTTAATATTCGTGATAAACCAGCAATTCTTTCACTAATAACCGGATTTCTTTTATGCGGCATTGCGGAAGAACCTTTCTGCCCTGCACTAAAATATTCTTCAGCTTCCAAAACTTCGGTTCGCTGCAAATGTCTTATTTCAATTGCAATCTTTTCAAGTGTAGAGCTAATTACTGCTAATGTAGTTAAGAATTCAGCGTGCCTGTCCCTTTGAATTACCTGAGTTGAAACCGGGGCCGGTATCAAGCCCAATTTTTCACATACATATTCTTCAACTTTTGGTGAAAGATGATCAAAAGTTCCAACGGCGCCGGAAATCTGTCCAACGCTGATAACTTTTATTGCATTTTGAAGGCGAAGGATGTTTCTTTTAGTTTCCTCAAACCATAGAGCGAATTTTAAACCCATTGTGGTTGGTTCGGCATGAATTCCATGCGATCTCCCGACACAGATTGTTGATTTATGCTTTAAGGCTTGTTCTTTAAGAGTGTTTTTTAACTCGATTAATCTGTTAAGGAGCAATTCACCTGCAGCTTTCATCTGATATGAAAGAGTGGTATCCAGAATATCTGAAGAAGTCATTCCATAGTGAATATGGCGCGATTCAGGGCCGACAAACTCAGCAACGTTTGTCAGAAATGCAATCACATCGTGCTTGGTGGTTTCTTCAATTTCAAGAATTTTCTTTACATCAAACTTTGCTTTACGTTTAATTACATCCAGATCAGATTTTGGAATTTCTCCGAGTTCACTTCGGGCTTCGCAAGCCAGGATTTCTATTTTTAACCAGGTTGCGTATTTAAAGTCATCTGAAAAAATTCTTCCCATCTCCGGAAGAGTATATCTTTCTATCATTTTCTTTTTTCCAGTTTCATGGTTTTTGTCATTTCTTCTCCCTCACGAATGATATTGAGCTTTATGGTTTGTCCCGTACGAAATTCCTGAAACACACCCATAATAGTTTGTTCATTATTTATTTTGAATCCCTCGATTTCAGTTATTATGTCACCGACCTTAATTCCGCCTTTTCCGGCAGGAGAATTTGGGAATACCTGAGTTACTATCACCCCGCGTGTATTTTCAAGATTGTAATAGTTTGCTATGCCTTCATCAATTGATTGAATTCTCATTCCGATTTCAAAATCTCTGTCAACTCTCCCTTTTGATTTCAATTCGTCCACTATTTTTTTTACTTTGTTAATAGGAATTGCAAATCCAAGACCGATATTTCCCTGGGCGCCGCCGGCAGTGAAAATCAAAGTGTTCATCCCGATTACTTCACCAAGGCTGTTCACCAAAGGACCACCGCTGTTTCCGCCATTTATTGCAGCATCTGTCTGGATCATATTTAAATAATATCTTTCATTTATTTGTTCGAGATTCATTCCGGTTGCACTTATTACTCCCACTGTTACTGTCGGTTTATCATTAATCTCGAATAAGCCAAATGGATTTCCAAGAGCTATTACCCATTCGCCAATAATAATATCGTCAGAATTTCCTATTGGTAAATAAGGAAGATTTTTATCATCGATCTTGAGTAAACAAATATCGGAAGCGGCATCAGAACCAATTAATTCTGCTTTATAATGTTTACCGTTTGTCAGAGTAACAGTTATTTCAGTGGCATTGCCTGCAACATGATCATTTGTTAGAATGTAGCCATCGCTTGAAATAATGTATCCGGAACCAAGGCTTTTTACTTCCTGGTTATAGGTTCTCCGGTTTCCAAAAAATTGCCTGAAAAAAGGGTCATCAAAAAATGAGGAGAATGGATCGCGCACCTGACGGATTTCGGTAACGTTTATTCCTACAACTGCAGGACTTACTTTCTCAACAGTTTCAGTTAGAATTGTTCTCCTTGAATCAGCGATGCTTGTATTATTTATTTCTTTTTGCTTTTCAGTAGCATTTGATTTGTCATTTCCTGAAAAGTAGGCTGCCAGGCTTATGAATAGTATTATAACAAATGCAGCAAGAAGCATTTTAAATTTGTTTTTCATTCTCACTCCTATTGGAAAAATTCTTTCTGATTATTTCAATTAAAGGATTTATATGCTTTGAAAATACAATTAAAAGTATTGCCGTGCCAGTTATCGCAAGTTCCAGCTCATTTTTAGCTTTGGGGAAAGTATATTTAATTGCAATACCTGAAGTCAACCAAAGGATTACGACTGAAAACAGGGTTGCAAAAATATTTCCAAAATGAACATCACGCTTCAACATAAAAAATAAAAACCATAAAATAGCCCATAAAGCAAGAATAAACGGGGAAATAATCAGAGCACCTCCGGCAGCGGTAGCCAATCCTCTTCCACCTTTGAATTTAATCCATGGATTATAACAATGACTCATTACAGCAAAAATTAAAGCAAGCATTGGATAGATGAATTCACTTTGAATAAAGTTTTTTGTAAATAAAACCGCGAGGATTCCTTTTAATGCATCAACTATAAGAACAGAAATACCAATAATTTTTGAACGGGTTACATCAAATGAATTTAAAGCACCAACATTTCCTGAACCACTTTTGGTGATGTCGATTCCTTTACCTATTTTCAGAAAAACATAAGCACTTGGAAATGACCCAATCAGGTACCCAATAATAGCTGAAATGAAATAATTCATTTTGAAATCATTTTTTTTCTACATAAAGATATAAAATATTAAAGAATGGAACTCGCTTAAAAGCAGTAAACATTTAAAGTACTTTAAAGAATTATGACTTAACAGGAAAGAGAGGCGGCGGTCGGATTCGAACCGACGAATAAAGGTTTTGCAGACCTTCGCCTTAGACCGCTTGGCTACACCGCCAAAAAATAAATCCCGATTTAAATCGGGATTGCTGAGCGGGAAACGGGACTCGAACCCGCGACATCAACCTTGGCAAGGTTGCGCTCTACCAACTGAGCTATTCCCGCATATTATGTGGAATCAGTATTTCTTAATAAAAGCGGCTTAAATATAATAGCTTTATCTTTTTATTGCAATAAGTAGCTTAGTTAAAAAAGAAAAGCCGCATCAAGCGGCTTTCCAATTCAAACTTTACATTATTCTATTTTTTCAATATCATTTTGCGGACTAATGTGCTTCCATTATGCTCAAGTCTGTACATATAAATACCACTTGATAAGTTGGCCGCATCAAATTTAACGTCATAAATTCCAGTCTCTTTAAATTCATTTACAAGTACCTTAACTTGTTGTCCAAGTAAATTAAAGACTGATAATTTCACTTGCCCCGAAGAAGGGATTCCGAATTTAATGCTGGTACCGGGATTAAAAGGATTTGGATAGTTCTGATCAAGTCTGAATGAAGCAACAGGATTAACATCTACCATTATTTCGTCTGAATAAGAAAAACTTCCATCAAAATCAAACTGTTTCAAGCGGTAATAATATTTTCCGGCCTCAAGGTTTTTATCAACATATGAATATTCCTGCGGAATAGTAGTTGTTCCATGTCCGTTAACAAATCCTATTGTAGTATAAGTGCTGTTTTCAGTCTTTCTTTCAATTTCGAATCTATGATTGTTCAATTCTGTTGCAGTAGTCCAATTAATTATAACATTACCATTCGCTGTTGAATTAGCAGTGAATGAAGTAAGCTCAACCGGCAAAATAAAATTGTTGTACTTAGCCTGAGCCTGATCAGTTTTGGCCTGAAGATCAGCTAAATTGGTTCCAACAACTACTGCGAAACTAACCATAACGGATTGTCCGGGACCAAGGTTATATGGACCGGAACCAACGAATGAACGATAATCATCATTTACAGTCCACGCTGTATCATAAATAGCGCTTATCCAGTCATAAATAACATTTCTGATTGAATTAGCATCGCCAGGGAACGCTCCTGTAACGGTTCCACCGCTCAGCCCATCAAGCGCAACCAGACCATAATAATTCGGATCATTTGAAGCTGTTTGCAGCCATTGGTATACTAAATTTCTGGTCAAATCCATTCCTCCGCGGTTTTGAAGATAATTTGACAAGCCAACATCCCAATCAGCAAACATCCCAACTCTAAGATTAGACAGAGTCTGGCTTCCGGATGTATTTGTAATTGTATATGTAATGAAAATATAGTTATCACCGGTATTAGAATAAGATTTTTGAACTACGGAGACAGGATAGGGTGATGCATTTGCATCAACATAAGTTGTTTGAGCAATCTGATTAAAATTTGCGTTGGAAGTGAATCCGGAAAAAGCCACTGTGTTTTGCATATCCTGAATCAATGGATTAGTTCCATCTGTAAAGCTTCCAACCATGCCATGGATTCCGTTTATGGGAGTGCCGAGCATAATGCCTGCTGTGAACATAGCATCAGGGAAAGTGCTGTATTTAAAACCACTACCCTGAGTGCCATCGAAACGATGTCCAAAATATCCGTTGTTAAAGACACTTCCCACAACCTGTCCTGTATTGTGATCCAGAAAAGTTTGTGCCTTTGATATTCCAACCAACAAGAACATCATAAGGGCAAGAAATAGAGTAAGGATTTTATTATTCATTTTAACCTCTGAATTAATTTTAAATGAAGTTAGTTATGGTTTAATGATAATTAAACTTAATTCAATGGAAAATATTTAAGCTATTCATTTTTCAGTATTATATTACCAAAAAAAATAAATAAAATTCAATAGCTTCTGATTATTAATTTATTTCCTGGCTCCATGCATAAATCCCCTGTAGGGAAGAGAATGCTGAATGGTTATAAAAGCACTACCGTCAATCGATTCAATTAATTTTATTACTTCTTTTTGATTTTTTCTTGGAGTAACAAGTACAATAACAGAGACACCTCCCGATCCGCCTTCTGCCGGAAAAATTGTAACACCATACTTTGACTTTCGAAGCGTATTTGCAATCTGATCAGTAAAAAATCTTGATATTATTGTCATTTGAACAAACCCCAGTCCAATTTTTTGTTCTATGGAAATTCCGATAAGATTACCCAGCCCAAATCCGGCAGCATAACCAAAAAGATTAATTGTATTATCAAGATGCTGCATTATAAACCTGATTGCAAAAACCCAGATCAGAACTTCGAAAAATCCGGCCAGACCTGCAAGATATTTTCTGCCCTGTACAACGAGAATAGTTCTAAGAGTGCCTATTGAAACATCGCAGATACGCATAGCCATAATGATTAAACCACCTAAAGGAGTATCCAGCATAATAGTTTTGATCCTTGAATAACTTTGAAAAAAATTATAAAGTAAAATATCTTTATTTTTGAATAAATAATCATTCGCCTATTTATCGGATGTATAAATCAGAAAGAAACGAGCTAGTTGAGAATTTAATTGCCAAAGGAATAAAAGATAAAAAAGTACTCGAGGCAATTCGATCAGTTGAACGTCATAAATTTGTTCCTGAGATTATGCGACATCATGCCTACAAAGATATCGCACTACCAATTGGATTTGAACAAACAATCTCTCAGCCTTATACAGTAGCATTGATGACACAGGCTTTACAGGTTAAGCCTGATCACAAAGTGCTTGAAATTGGTACAGGTTCAGGATATCAGGCAGCACTCCTTGAAAAGCTGGGTGCACGTGTTTACAGCATCGAAAGAAATTTTGAACTCTATAACCGGACAAGAAAACTTTTAGATAATCTGGGTATAAGAGTTTATACCAAGCACGGTGACGGTACAATTGGATGGGAAGAATTTGCTCCATTTGACAGAATTATAGTAACTGCAGGTTCGCCTGATGTCCCTTCCTCATTAAAAAAACAACTTGCTCTTGATGGAAAAATTGTTATTCCTGTTGGAAGAAAAGATTCGCAGGCGCTGTGGATTGTTACTAAAACTTCAGAAAATGAATTTGAAATCGAAAAAGTTCCGCACTTTGTCTTTGTTCCTTTAATAGGGAAAGAAGGTTGGAACGCTCAATAATTTTTATTGTGGGTCCAACCTGTTCAGGGAAGACTAAATTAACTTTAAAGATATCAGAATTAATCCCTGCTGAAATAATTTCTGCAGACAGCAGACAATTTTATAAATACTTAGATATTGGAACAGCAAAACCATCAAAAGAACACCTTCAAAAAGTTCCTCATCATTTAATTGGTTTTCTGAATCCATCAGAACATTATGATGCAAGTTTATTCGAGAAAGATGCCGGGCAATGTATTGAAGAAATATTCAACAAATACAAAACACCGATTGTTGTTGGAGGTAGTGGACTTTATATCAAAGCTCTTATTGATGGAATTTTTGAAACAGCAGATAAAGATGAAGAGTACAGAAAAGAGCTTCTTGAAAAACGGAAACTGCTCGGAAATGAATTTCTATATGAAGAATTAAAAAAGGTAGATCCTGTAAGTGCCGCTAAAATGCTTCCTCAAAACTGGAAGAGAGTTATTCGAGCACTTGAAGTTTTACATACATCCGGAGAGCCAATCTGGAGGCATCATCAAAAACAATCAACCGGGAAGGAAAAAAAATATCAGTTCAGGCAGTTTGGATTGAAATGGGATAGAAAAATTCTTTATGAAAATATTAATAACCGTGTTGATGAAATGATTGAGCGTGGATTTGTTGAAGAAGTTAAAAATATTTTGAAGATGGGTTACGATAAAAATTTAAATTC
>JACAFA010000320.1 GCA_013388525.1 Ignavibacteriaceae bacterium
AAAAGCAATTTAAACTTTATTCGATGAGAGATTATTATCTCTTTAATTTAAAAGATGAAATCATCTGTAAAGGAACTTATGCATGGTTACTAATTGATTCAAAATCACTTCGTCCAAAAATTCTTCCTCAGCTATACCCTGATATCAAAATGCTGGAGTCAAAAGATGCATTAGCAGATCTTCCACAAAAAATAATTCCGACCACAGAAACAAAAATCATTTACACAACTCAAATCAGATATTCGGATATTGATTTGAACCAGCATGCAAACAATGCTTCATATATCAGACTTATGCTTGACTGCTTTGATGAGAAATTCCACAAAGCTCATACAATTAAATCACTAACTACTTCGTTCAATGCTGAATCGAAATTTGGTAACGAAATTCAACTCAGTAAGGGGATAGAAAAAGATAATCCACTAACTCACTATATCGAAGTAAAAAATTTGTTCAGCAAAAAAATAGTTTTTCAATCATTAGTTGAGTGGAACTGAACATGGAATTCGGTTGGCTGTCAGTTGTTCCACCACTGTTTGCAATATTACTTGCTATTAAAACACGGCAGGTTTTTCTCTCTTTATTTCTTGGAATCGTTATCGGTTGGGTAATTGTAGCAGAGGGAAATATTTTCAAAGGACTCGAGCTTTCCATTCAATCGATAATTGATGTCTTCAAAGATGCTGGCAACACAAGAGTGGTAATATTCTGCGCACTCGTTGGTGCATTAATTTCTTTGACACAGGCAAATGCTGGAGTGCATGGTTTTGTAGATTTCATTCAGAAAAAAAATATCGTCACCACAAGAAAACGTGCGAGTGTTTTTTCCTTCTCTGTTGGCTGCATAGTTTTTATTGAATCCTCAATTTCATGTCTTGTAACCGGAACAATCTTTCATCCTATATTTGAAAAGTTCAAAATCTCCAGAGAAAAACTTGCATATATCTGTGATACGACTTCCTCACCAATATGTATTTTAATTCCATTAAACGCTTGGGGTGCTTACGTTGTTTCACTTCTTGAAAAAGAATCTGCATTTGGTGGAATGAGTGATCCGGTTTCACTTTTCCTAAGTACAATTCCCTTGAATTTTTATGCGATACTTTCTGTACTCTTTGCTGGCTTCATTGCATTCAGCTATAAAGATTTTGGCGCAATGAAAAAAGCAGAAGCAAGATCATTAGAAACAGGAAAGACAATAGCAGATGGTGCTGTTCCAATGATTTCAGAAGATGTTGCTTCACTTAAACCGAAAAAAGGAATCAAGCATAATTCATTTAATATGATTATCCCTATTGCTGTTATGATTGTAATGATGCCGGTAAGTTTACTGATCACTGGCAATGGAAATCTTACTTCTGGCTCCGGCTCAACTGCAGTTCTTTGGTCAGTTTTAGCAGCGATAGTAATTGCAGGATTGATTTCATTGATTCAAAGAATCTTAACTCTTAAAGAAGTAATGGATTACACTCTTAAAGGAATCTCAGGATTAGTACCGCTTGCAATTTTGATGGTTCTGGCATTTTCAATTGGTGATACGTGCCGAACTCTTGGAACAGGTGTTTATGTTGCATCTTTATCAAAAGACTTTTTAAATCCTTCTGTAATTGCACCAATTTTATTTATAACTGCAGCCTTTATTTCATTCTCAACTGGTACAAGCTGGGGAACTTTCGCGATTATGATTCCGATTGCAGTGCCCACGGCAGTTTACGTTGATGCCTCGCTTACGCTTTCAATAGCAGCTGTACTTAGTGGAAGCGTTTTTGGAGATCATTGTTCTCCGATTTCAGATACAACAATTGTTTCTTCAATGGCATCTGCCTGTGATCATATCGACCATGTGCGAACTCAGCTTCCTTACGCTTTATTTATTGCAGTGTTGTCAGCTTTAGTGTTTTGGTTAGCCGGTATATTATAGTAGTCTGCTGGTATAAATGAATCGCTTAAAATAAATATGTTCACTAAATTTGTTTAGTTAAATTACTAAATTGTAAAAAATGAAAATTAAAATATTACTCTTTATTTCTTTTTTTGTTACTGGCTTTGCAATAAGTTGTAATGCTCAGTATGAGGATACGCTTATCGTAGCTTTCTGGAATCTTCAGAATCTATTTGATACTAAAGATAACCCTGCGAAGGAAGATGAATCATTTTTACCAAACGGAGAAATGCAATGGACAGAAGATCGCCTTGATAAAAAGATGTTTAATCTATCAAGAGTGATCAGAATGATGAATGATGGAAATGGACCGGATCTTCTTGGTGTCTGTGAAGTCGAGAATCAAGCTGTTCTGGAAGAAATGGTAAAAAAATATTTATCTGATCTGGATTATAAAGTGGCATATCTTGAATCGCCTGATAACAGAGGTAT
>JACAFA010000050.1 GCA_013388525.1 Ignavibacteriaceae bacterium
AAATTGTGAATACTTGCCAGTTCCAAAGCTAACAATTCTCCCGCATTAAACAGATGCCTTAAGTAAGCTCTTGAATAATTTTTACAAGTATAGCAATCGCAATTCTGATCAACCCTTTCAAAATCATCTTTAAATTTATTGTTTGTTAATGTTATCGCGCCCTCACTTGTGAAAAGAACTGCGTGTCTTGCATTTCTTGTAGGCATAACACAATCAAACATATCAATGCCGCGCGCAATTGATTCGAGAATATTTTCAGGACGTCCGACTCCCATCAGATATCTCGGCTTTTCTTCAGACATAAAATCAGTAGTGAAATCAGTTATATCATACATTACTTCTGCCGGTTCACCAACTGCGAGACCTCCGATTGCATAACCATCAAAATCAAGTTTTCTTAAATCGTTCGCTGATATTTCTCTCAGGTCTTTATACGTGCTTCCCTGAATTATTCCAAACAAAAACTGATTGTAGCCATAAAATGGTTTCGTATTATCGAATGCTTCTTTATTTAATACTGCCCATTTGCTTGTAAGTTCGGTTGACTTTTTCGCATAATCATAATCACATGGATACGGAGTACACTCATCCAGCACCATCATAATATCCGAACCAATACTTCGTTGAATCTGAATTACTTTTTCGGATGAAAAAAAATGTGATGAGCCGTCAAGATGCGATCTGAACTCAACACCATCTTCTTTTAATTTCCTGAGATTAGAAAGACTATAAACCTGGTAACCGCCGCTGTCTGTTAAAATTGGTTTCTGCCAGTTCATAAATTTATGAAGTCCACCGGCTTTTTCGAGTATTTCAGTTCCTGGTCTTAAGTATAAATGATAAGTATTTGAAAGAACAATCCGAGCTTTAATATCGTGCTCGAGAAAATTCTGATTAACAGCTTTTACAGTTCCCTGTGTACCAACAGGCATAAAAGCGGGTGTCTCCACAGTCCCGTGATCAGTAGTAAAGAAACCTGCCCTTGCTTTAGAGTCTTTATCTTTTGCTGCGACAGAAAATTTTAGCAATTAAGTCCGGTTGGTAGTTAATAAAAAAATCAGGCGAACAAATTTAAGGGAAATGATTCAAGGGGCAAAGGAAATGATGATAGTAAAAGAAAAATCATTTAAATATTAAATGTCTAACTTCGTTTTATCGGCAGATTTTTATAGATTTAAAAAAACAATCCCGCATTTCTGCGGGACTGCTGTAAATGTTTTCACAACAAAAGAGCCCCACGGGGTACGCAGGGCTTAAGAATAATTCTTCGGCTTATAGCCTTATTGTGGTAAGATTTCATACTAAATTTAGAATTTTAAAAGCATTTACACAAGTATTAATAAAAAAATATTTGAGGGAATTATGAAAAAGGTACTGGGACTCGACCTTGGAACAAATTCAATTGGTTGGTCAATACGTGAATTAAATTTACCCGATAATCAAATAATTAATAAAGGAGTTTTGACTTTTGAAAAAGGTGTCGGAGAGGATCAAGGGAAAGAAGTTCCACTCGTTCAAAAAAGAACTGAAAGTAGAAGCAAAAGAAGAAACTACCAAGCAAAAAAATATAGAAAGTGGGAATTGTTAGAAACGTTAATATTAAATGAACCAAAACTTTGCCCTCTTTCGATTGAAGAGTTAGATGGCTGGAGAAAATATGAAAAGGGAAAAGAGCGAGTCTATCCGCAAAGTGAATTATTTCTTAAATGGTTAAGACTTGATTTTATAGTTGATGGAAAATCTGAATACAAAAACCCCTACGAACTCAGAAAAGAAGCGGCTGAAAAAAAGCTGGACGATACTTATGCGCTTGGAAGAGCTTTTTATCATATGGTTCAAAGACGTGGTTTCAGAGGAAGAGACGAAGCAGAATCGGAAACTATTTTAAAAGGCAGCACAGAAAAAGAAACAGTGGGTGCAAATGAAATTCAATCAATTATTGCAGAAGAAAAAACGACCTTGGGTGGTGCTTTACACCTGGTTCAAGAAAAATATAATAAAAGAATTCGTAACCGTTATAATTTAAGAACAGATGTCGAAGAAGAATTGAAATTAATTTGTAAAGTGCAAGGCATTGATGAAAACAGTGATCTGTTTCACAAACTTTATAAATCAATTATTTGGCAACGACCTTTAAGAACACAAAAAGGGAATGTTGGAAGATGTACACTTGAACCTTCAAAACCTCGTTGTCCATTGAGCCACCCGCTTTATGAAGAGTATAGAATGTTGAGTTTTATTAACAATATTAGAATAAAATCTACAGATGATCCAGATAATCAAGAGTTACCACTAAATGATGAACAAAAGAAAATTATAATTCAAAAAGTATTCTTTGGAAAGAAAAAGAATAAAGATGACTTTGAATTTACAGAGATAATAAAAGCCTTGGATAAAAAAGCAGACACGCTTGAGTTTAATTACAAACCTTATACTACGATTTCAGGTTGCCCTGTTACGTTTACACTTAGAGAAATATTTGGTTGTGAACTTTCTGAAATAAAAATAGCTCATAAACCAAATGAAAAAAGAAAAAGCAAAAAAGATTATTATAATTACAATGATTTATGGCATGCTCTTTTTACTTTTGATAGCAAAGAAAAACTTGAAACCTTTGCAAAAGAAAAACTTAGTCTGGCCGATGAGAAAGCTAAAGCATTCAGTAAGATTAGAATTCCTAAAGGTTATGCAAGTCTAAGTCTGAACGCAATCAATAAAATACTTCCCTTTTTACACAAAGGATTTATCTACTCTGAAGCTGTTTACTTAGCCAATCTTCAAAAAGTATTTGGCAAACAACTTTCAGATAGGGAAATAAATAAAATAGCTGAAGGAATTCGTCTGCAAATGAAATTGCATAAACGTCTCAGAGAGGAACTAAGCGTTGTAAATAGTTTAATTGGAGATTATTTGAATAAGCCATCAGATGAACAAATTGGTAGATATCCCAACTATACATTGATTGATAAGGATAGAGAATTAGTTG
>JACAFA010000280.1 GCA_013388525.1 Ignavibacteriaceae bacterium
ACCCACGTATCACCTTACTCGGGAACGTGAACTAAGAAATATTTTTTTGCAGATTTTCCAATTGATACAGCTTCCTTCATTGTCATATGCATATCATCGGGAGTTTCGTCATCGTGCCCTGCTTCCAGCACTGCAAGATCAGCGTTCCGGGCATGAGTTGCAAGTTCTTCACAGTAAGAAGTATCGCCGCCATAGCAAATTGTCATTCCATCAAAAATAAAATTGTAACCAAGTGCAGGCACCTGCCTTGTTTTTCCTGTTGACAAATGTTCTTTGTGAATTACCGGAAAGGGCTTAACTGTAATATTGTTTGTGGTAAACCCGCTAGTTTTTTTAATTGTTTTAAGATTTATCTTATAAGTAATCGAACGGGAATAAACTTTTTTAAAAGCATTGTAAATACTTTCAATCTCAACACAGCCATCGGGATAATGTATATTAAGCGGAGACTTCTTTTGCATCACACGTAAATAAGTAAGCAGTGACCAAACACCACCGACATGATCATGATGACCGTGAGTAATAAAAACGTCAGAAATTTCCAATAATTTTTTTACACCTATTTCCTTGTTAAGATCTCTTAGTATTCCATCACCAGGGTCAATAACATAATTCGCATTACCGGCTTTAAGCAATATTCCGGTTGCAATATTTGGAATAGAACAGAAAATTTTTATGGAGAAATCTTTTTTCTTCCAGTGAAGAGGGTATTTGTGTTCTGTCATTTTTCTCTGGCTTGTTTACATTTTTTTGGATCTTTGCATCGTGCGAAAATGTTAAATGAATAACTCTCAAAGTTAAAACCTAAATCTTCGCTTATTTCTTCAGGAAGCTGTTTAATCCTTGGGTCCGCAAATTCAACTATCTTTCCGCAATCAACACAGATCAGATGATCGTGCACCTGCCTTTTAAAGCTGCTTTCAAAACGATTAACGTTATCACCAAAATTTCTTTTTGACAACAACTCACATTGAGCAAGAAGCTCGAGAGTCTTATAAACAGTTGCGCGTGATACTCTCGAATTAGAATTTTTCATAAGGATATAAAGATCATCGGCGCCGAAATGTCCGTCATATTCAAGCGCTGCTTCCAGCACTTCAAATCTTTCGGGTGTAATTCTGTTCTTACCAGCTTTCAGAAAGTTCCTGAATATTTCTTCTGCTTGTTTATTTTTCACAAATAGTTTAATCTGATTTATGTTTCAAAAAAATATGATTGCCCAAAGCACCTGCAAAATAAAGATTTTTAAATATGAAATAAATGATTATTGAATTCCAAAGAATCTTAGTCCATTTACTGTTATAAAAGTCATCAGGTATGCAACAGATGTAAAAATAAAAACCTGTAGTAAAGGGATTTTCCAGCTTCCTGTTTCCTTTTTCGATACAGCAACGGTTGAAAGACATTGCAGTGCAAAAATAAAAAATACTATCAAACCCGTTGAGGTTGCAACTGTAAACAATTTTTCTCCTGTAGCTTCAATCTTTGCATTCCTGAGCGAAGTGAGCAATGTACTGCTCTCTTCGTCATCTTCAGAAGTAACTTTAAAAGTTAAAGCCAGTGAAGACACAAATACTTCGCGAGCTGCAAAAGCTGAGATTAGTGAGACTCCAATTCTCCAATCCATTCCGATTGGAGTCATAAATGGTTGAATTACTTTTCCTAAGTCTGCTGCAAAGGAATGCTCCAATCTTTCAGCACGTTCAAGATTTTGAATTTGTTCAGTGGTTAGCCCGGCACTTTCAACTACTGGATTAATATTAGGGAAAAAAGTCAGGAACCATAACACAAGTGAAAATCCAAGAATCATAGGACCAGCTCTCAAAATATATTCTTTGGAACTGTTGTACGTGTGGCTAATTACAGAACTTAATTTTGGTATTTTGTAAGAAGGAAGTTCAAGAATAAATGATGAAGAGCTATCATCATTAAAAATTCTTTTTGAAAATTTGTTAATTATCCATGCAACAACAATCGAACTTACTGTGCTGAACAAATAAATGCCTCCCAACAAAATTCCACCCAGCCACGGTTTGTCTCTTGGAATAAGATAAGCGATTAGCAGTGCATAAACAGGTAATCTTGCACTACAGCTCATCAAAGGTATGATGAAAATAGTAAACAATCTTTCCTTCCTGTTAGGAATTGTTCTGGCAGCGATCATCGCGGGAATAGCACAGGCAAATCCTGACAGCATTGGAACGAACGATCTTCCGTTTAATCCAATTTTAGATAACGGTTTATCAATCAGCATAGCACCGCGGGCAAGGTAGCCAGTATCTTCTAATAATCCGAGTATTAAAAACAAAATTATTATCTGAGGAACGTAAACCAGAACTGAACCTGTACCTGAAATTATCCCATCGGAGACTAAAAATGTAAACCATCCCTGATCGAAATTTTCAATTACCAGCGTGTTGAGATTTGCGAATAATTCATCTACCAGATTCATCAACGGTTGAGCAAGCCAGAAAATGCTTGTGAAAATCATTCCCATCACCAGTAGAAAAATTAAAATACCCCAGAACCTATGAAGTAATATCCTGTCTATTTTTAAGGTGAGTTGATCCGGAGAAAATCCATTATTAGTAAAATCATTTTGAAGAACTTTCAACTCACTATTTGCAGATTTCAGATTTATTTTATCACCAGAGTGAGAAATAATTGGCTCGTAAACCCGGTCAACAATGCTTTCAATTTCTGCAAAGGTTGTTACCAAATCTTTTTTATCATGAAGAGTTGAATAAGGAATAATATTTCTTTTATCTGATTTTTTAATTGCTGACAAATTTGTATTAATAACTTCTATTAATTTTTCTACTCCTTGTTTCGACCTTCCGTTGACTACAACTACATCACATTTTAGTTCATCGCTTAATTTATTTTCAGAAACCCTTAATCCACGTTTTGATAAAAGATCAGTCATTGTGATAACAATTATCACTTTAAATCCGGAACTTATAAGCTGCATAGGAAGCAATAAGTGCCGGGATAACTGGCAGGCATCAATTGTGCTTACAATCAAATCCGGAATTCCAAGTCTTGGGTGAGAATACAATGATTCAATGGTAACTTTCTCATCAATAGATTCGGGCAGAAGACTAACAATTCCCGGTGAATCCAGCAACTCAGCTTTGATATTATACTTAGGTTGGAATTTACTCGTATAGTACTCGACTGTTGAGCCGGGGTAATTTACAGTTTTGTAATTTTTGCCGCTGAGGATGTTAAATAGGGTAGTTTTACCTGAATTCGGAGGTCCTATTAGTGTAATTAAAGGGACCTTAGTGGAAGTGGAGGTGCTCATTTTAGTTTGATGCAATGAGCTTCGCTTCTTCTTAAAGATATTAATGTTCCTCTTATTGAAATAGCAATAGGATCATTGAAAAGAGATTTATTGATTAGTTCAATTATTTGACCTGGAGTAAAGCCGTGTTCTATAATTCTCTTGCTTGACGGATGGGAGAAATCAATTTCTGCTATTATTCCTTGTTCTTTATAGTTTAAATCTGCAGCCGTTCGCATTTTTTTATCGCTTTGAATATTATTTAGATTTAGTCTACATAAAAATAACACTACTTATCAATAATGTCAATTAACTAATTGAAGAAATAGATAGAAATCACATTTTAGCTAAATTTATTTATTGAATTAGAATATTTAATAAGGTTGATACCTCGGCATAATAATTGTCTTTTTAGCAATCTAAAAACACTTTTAAAAGAATCGAATAGTGGGAAATAATAGTAATCTTCATAGCGTACAAAACCATTTTGAGGATATATCCATTCGGGTAAATGGTGACCATGATCAGGTTTTTTACAAATATGATTTTCAAAATGAAATGTTTCAGTTCATAACGCCTTCAGTTGAAGAATTACTCGGTTATAATACTAATCAGTTAAATAAAGTTGGTTTCAATAATCTGATCAGAAACCAGTGTGTGGAAAGAAAAAACTCTTATTCTATTTCCGAGAATGGTTTTAACAGCCAGATTGAAGAAAGTTTACTTACTTATTTAGTTGAAACAAAAAATGGTGATTATAAATGGATTGAGGATAATTCTTTTACAATCTGTGATAGTAATAATAATAAAATTACAAAATTTGGTATTCTAAAAGATATTGGCGCCCTGATACGTGAAGAAAAACTTAAACAAATTATTTCTGAAATACTTGAGGCAGCAAATTCAGAAAAAAATCTGAGCGAACTTTTTAAGTTTATTCATTCATGTATAAAAAAATTAATGAAGGCTGATAATTTTTATATTGCTTATTACCAAAAGGATTCAGCGTTACTAACATTCCCGTATTTTGTAGATGAAGAGGATACTGATTCTTCATCAAAAAAACTTGGTAAAGGACTTACCGAATATGTATTAAGAACCGGAAAGTCAGCACTTGTTGATTTGCAGATGGACGAAGAGTTGAGAAGGAGAGGTGAAATTGAATTGATTGGACCACAATCACCAATTTGGTTGGGTGTCCCTTTGAAGATAGTTGATAAAACCATTGGTGTTATGGTGGTTCAGGATTACAACAATCCAAACACTTATACAGTTACTGAACAGGAAATTCTTGATGTCATTTCGTATCCTATCTCCAGAGCCATCGAAAGAAAAATGGTTGAGGAAGAAAGAGAGGATTTAATTGTCCAGTTGAAAGAAATGAATCGATCAAAAGATCAGTTATTTTCATTGATATCTCATGACCTGAGAGCACCATTTAACTCATTGTTAGGTTTTGCTGAAATTTTAACAACAGAGTTCGAATCTCTAACTCACAGAGATATTAAAGAATATATTAATGTTATCAATGATTCGTCAAGAACACTTTATGGAATGACTACTAACTTACTTCATTACTCAAGATTACAATTGAACAAGTTTGACTATCTACCAGAAAAACTTGTTCTTCATGAGATTATCACTTCTGCTTTAGATGTACTCAAATTCAGAATCAGAAAGAAAGAAATTTCGATTAAGACAGAATTAGGAAAAGATGATAAAATTCTGGGCGATGAAGAAATGATCAGAATTACATTTGAAAATTTAATAGCCAATGCAATAAAATATTCTAACAGTGGAAGCGTTGTTAAGATTTGTACAGAAAAAATAACTTCAGAGAATGGAGAATCTTCTGCAATACAAATCAGCATATCTGACGAAGGAGTTGGCTTAAGCAATGAAGATCAGGAAAAAATTAAAAATGGTGAAATGTTTTCTACACCCGGCACAAATAAAGAAGCAGGCTCAGGTTTAGGTTTGCTGATAGTGCAAAAATATATTGCTCTCAACAGAGGGAAATTTGAAATAATAAGTAAAGAAGGAGAGGGAACCACAATTTTAATAACTTTTCCTGCACTAAAAACTTAATATTGATTTCACTTTATAAGAGCTTAAAGCAGAGTATTTATCGGTAATTTTTACTTGAATTTCTCATTTTGACAAATAATTTTTTCATTCAAGTTTCGCAAAGCAGTTCATCATAGTCAAATAAAATTGAAAAAATCAGTCCAATAAAATATTTATCAATTTGCAGTAGCCTGAAAAGCCAATAATCGCTCATTTCTTATTTATTTCATAAAACCAACTTAATATCATCTGAGATTTACAGCTATTTTTTTCTTGGTTCAATTACCGAGATTATCATTTTTAATACACGCTTCGGTTGAAAATAGTGGCATTGAATATGTTAAATAACATCGGTTGAGTTTTTCAAAATTATAACTTAGGAGTTAAAAATGGAGATCGGAAAGATTGCATTTCTGGAGACATATGCGCTCGAAGACAATGGTGGTATAATGGGAGCCATATTAGTTACCGATGCAGAAACAAAACCTCTGGAGTTCAGAGTTACTGCGCCAATAAAACCAACAGGATTTCAAAAAACACTTTATGGAGATGTTCTTCTCGAGCACATTCTTGTGGAATTAATTTCTGTGCCTTTACTAAATGCAATTAATGAACAAGTTGATTTGATCTTAGTTAAAGATCCTTTTTTCCTTGGTGCAAATAATAAGCAGGGCGTTAGGGTGGTAAGAGTATTTAATGAGGGAGACGGTAAATCCAGAGTAAGTACAAAATCGGAACCTCTTTCCTTTGCTGGCAATGGCGCCGGTAAAGTAATGATTGAAACTTCTAAAAAATTTGAAGCCGAGATAGTTCCAATAAAGGAACAATTGAACAAACTTGCTGAGAGCCGCAATTTGCTTGAACCATTTGAAAGGCTTCGAATTGCCTGTGAACAGGTTCACCAGCAAAAATCGATCGAATAATTTAAATGCTCAGAAAAGTTCGTAAAAAGCTTGCCTCTTCAATTTCCAGGGTTGAGGGGGTAGAAGATTTTAATTTTAGTAATTGGTTAAAGATTACTTTAGTTGATGAATATCAGATTGGAACTATCCAATCAAGTTTAAAGACCCTGCCTAAATTATCCATTCAACTTCCGATAGCTAGTAATTCGCTTCACAGGTTTAATATACCGGAACCGGAAGTAAGCGATGAACTAAAATTATATACATTTAAAAAAGTACGCAGTAATGCTATATTTTTTACAATGCATCAGGTTGCTGACCGGGGAATTAATTTACCGGATATTGAACCTAAACCTCTCGGTTACTCAGCCAGAAATGTTGACTTCCTGATTGCACCTCCCGCTATAAAAGATATCAGAGTAAAATTCGGTTCCTGGGCTCCTCCTGAGTATGAATTCAGGATTGAGGTTCCGGCGATATTTGACTATTTGAGTGAAATGGTGCCGACTGTTTATAATATCGAATTGCTGAAAGTTGAAGAATATGTAAATCAGATAAAAAATATTGATGTGTTAAATGTTGATCTTGATGCCTTCAAGAAAAGTAAGATTAAAAAAATTCCTTTTACTGAAATTCAGAAAACCAAAAAAATCTACAAGGTTAAAATTCCTTCCATTGGTAATTATAAAGCCACGCAAAAAGAAATTTCATTTTCAATTATAAAGCAGCCAAAAATTTCTGACGCACAGACTTTTTCTCTGAATGAAGTAAAAAACTGGTTTGCTAAAGTTCAGCTGCCGGATGCTTTATCATTTTGTTACTTCAGTTCAACTATGGTTCAGCTTCCTGCAATGAGTAAACAAGTAAAGGGATTAAAAAAACCAGAAGAAGTAAAGGAATTATTAAAGTTTACACTTAGTAATATTAAAAAGGTAGACTGGAAGGAAAGAAAAGACCTCCACATACCTTTAAGATCTTATGAAGAATCTGGTGCGAAGTTTCTCGTTGAAAATGATTATGCATTGCTTCAGGATGAATTTGGAATTGACAAGGAGAAGGAAGTTTTAGCTGCAATAAAATTTCTTTTCGGAAACAGAATTATCCGTTCAGCATTAATTGTAACAACCTCAGCAAGAAAAGGAAATCTTGATTTGAGTTTAAAGTGTGAGATTGAAACCGGCTGGAGCGATAAATTTAAAAAATACTGCCCTGAATTACCCTTAACAATTATAGAAGGTGACAATGAGCAAAGGTCTTCTCTTTGGAATAAACAAGCAGTTCTTTGCCTCGTTGATCACGGAACTGCATTAACTGACTTCAGATTAAAAATTCTTGAAGAGAAAGCGCTGCAAAAGTTTGATTGTATTATTCTTGACGAAGTTCATCTCATTATTGATTCAGGAGATAAAGGCAGAGAGTTTTTGTCTTCCATTAAACCAAAGAGGCTCTGGGCAACATCGGGTATTTTGAATAAAGAACTTCAGCAAAAATTGAATGCTGAACTCAATAACACTATTAAAATTGATAAAGCAAGAATAAGAAGCAAAGAGTCTATTGTAAAAGAAGCTCCGGATTTTATCTGGCATGAAGAATGGGTAAATGCCGATGAAGATCAGATGAAAGAATTTAAAGTTAGTATGGTCGAATGTCAGAAAGATTTGAGGAGAGTGCTTGAATCCGGAAATCCATTGAGATTTACTGCTAATATTTTTACACTTTTACATCGACTGAAACAGGTTGGAAATTTTGCACCAGGTAATAACAAAAGTCCAAAGACAGAATTACTTTTAGAGCAGATTAAAACTATCAGAGACAACGGTAAAAAGGTTTTAGTATTATCACAGTATGACAGACTTGGTACTAAAAAAATTGAAAAGGTGCTCGAGCACGAAGGAATCAACTTTTTGCAGATCCCCGGTGGTATGTCAATAGATGAAATAAAGAAATCGATTTCTTTATTTAAATCTAAAAAAGAGATTGTTGCCTTGGTAACTGATGCAAAGATTTCAAAACTCGATTTTGGAAATTATAAAGTGCCCTATGTAATACGCTTTGACCAATGGTGGAATCCGGCAACGATTTGGGAATTAGAGGATATGTTCAATCAGGATTCAAATGAATCAGCAGATGCCGGAAGCGTAAATGTTTATAATTATTATCTGAGCGGTTCAATTGATGAAGGAATACGGGAGCTTCTGTACAGAAAAGATATTCTCAGAAAAAATCTTTTTGAAATAATGCCTGCAAAATCATATGATGAGCTAATCACAATAGATGAATGGCTTCAATTGTTTAACATGCCTTCGGGTGATGAATTCGTCCCAATAACTCCTGAGGATGTAATTAAACTTCTCAATACTTCCACACTAAACTTTTTCAGAACAATTCTTTCTAAATTCTTTTCACTTCTGGGATATTCAAACGTTGATATTATTGATTTACCAAATTCAAGTTCATTTAATCTTGTCGGTGATGCAATGCGTAATAACAGGAAATTTTTCCTTAATGCAAGAGTATTTATTGAAGGTAAAATAACTAAGAAAATGATAGAAGAGATAGTCCTTGAAACATCATCAACGGGTAACAATAAGATTTTCATAATTACAAAAGGAGAATTCCCCGAAGGAAGTGAAAAACTACTTCGTGAAAATGTAACACTTCTTGATGGTTACACGTTTGCAAAATATTTAATTTTGCTTGGTGTAATTACTGCTAATACAGAAGACCCCGCAAAAAAACTCTTTGCGTGAAATTTCCTCTACTAAAATAATTCGTCGTATTTTGTCCAGAGTTCTTCAGCTAATTCCCATGCTGCTTGAACTATTTTGCCTTGAAGTTCAGAACAGTAATTAGTCAGAAATTCTTTTGCTTTTGCTCGATCTTCTTTCCATAAGCTCAATGCTTCTTCCTCGATCTCTTTCTGCTTCTTAAACAATTCAGCTTGCCAGGGATCCCAGACTGCTCTTACATCGTGACGCATATCGCCCCATCGCTGTGCAGCAAGAGTTCCAAGATGATTGAATGCCCACCACGCTGAGTTCCTTGAAAATCCCGTTACTCTTCCATCTGTTGATGAAGTTTTATGAACTCTTGTAATGCCACAATAGAAAGGTGCGTAAATAGAAGTTGCAACATTATCCCACGCTATCCAGGCAACTCCGCCAATTTCATTTGGCAGCCAGTTTCTGCACTGAATTATTGTTGCATACATTGTGTACCATCTTGCAATTGTTCTTTCGCCTCTCCAACCCCATCCGCCATTAATTTTAAATAGCTTGTTCATATCGTAAGGCATAAAAGGATTTGCGAGAGGGGAGATTACTGTTCTTCCGCTGTCATCTGTTACAGTCAAATCTTTTATAAAATTGAATTCAGTTCCTTCATAATAATCTGAAAATATTTCTACCATCTTTTCAAGTGTGACTGGTTTTTCCGGCTTGACTGAAAATGGATAATTTTCTGAATTGGGATCTAATTTTAATGAAGGAGCTACTAAATCAAACACACGCCATTCTCTTCTTCTTGTGGCTAATGAATTTCTGTCAGCATAAGCATAGCAAAATTCAAATGCACCATCTTCTGGTTTCCACCAGCCGTTTTCTTTTGCCACATCGAAAACATTTTCGGAATACATAAAATAATCAGGGTTGTTTGTATCAATCTGTCTGATTCGACTTCCGTTTGCACCAACGAAGATATGATCATCGGGAACTCTTTGTGCAGCCCATACAGCACCTAGTTTGTCTTTACCCGGTCCAACAATTTCAAAAACCCAGACTTCATTTGGGTCCGCAATCGTCAACATTTCGCCGTAATCATTCCATCCGTATTCTTCAAGCAAGTCACCGGCAATTCTTATTGCATCCCGGGCGGTTTTTCCTCTTTCCAGCATAAGCATACACAAACGCTGGCAATCAATTAAACCTTTATCAGATTTTAATTCTTCTCTTCCTCCAAAAGTAGTTTCACCAATCGCAACCTGCTGATCGTTTATGCAAGGGTAAGCTGTGTTTATATAACCAAATGTTTTTTCTATTTGAGGAATATTTCCTGTGGGAATATTTTTATATGCAGGCATTCGTTGTGTATCATCGTTTTCTCTTTTATATAAAGTTACCATTGCATCTCGTTCGTGAGTCATTGCCGGAACAATATCAAGATTGCTTCTTGTTCTGTGACTGTCATCCGTATGTGAAGTCATTACAGAACCATCAAAGCTTGCAAGCTTTCCAACAGCTACTGTTGTGCAGCCATCAGGGTAACCGCCTTCCCAATCGGGTTTGCTGTTATTATTTGTTTGTGGGTTTTGTGCGTAAGCAGTTAAATAAATAAAGATTAGAGTAATCTGTAAAAATATTTTGAACATATTTTAATCC
>JACAFA010000303.1 GCA_013388525.1 Ignavibacteriaceae bacterium
AATTCAGGATTAACTTATGAAATTTTGATTGATGACTGGAAAGCTTATTACAATGCACTGCCGATTCCAACAGAAGCAGAAAAAGAATTTATAAAAATGGAAAGCGAAAGGAATTTTGGTGTAACAGGTTTTGGCTTCGGCTCAATGGGCGGTTACTATACACTTGCTGAAATAGAAGCCGACCTTGATGAAATGTTTCAACTGTTCCCAAATCTTATCACACAAAAATTTTCCATCGGCTCGAGCATCGAAGGCAGAACAATCTGGGCAGTAAAAATATCAGACAATCCCAATATTAATGAAAGTGAACCTGCAGTTGGATTAGATGCACTTATTCACGCAAGAGAGCCTCAGTCAATGGCAACTCTGATGTATTTTATGTGGTATCTTTTAGAAAACTACGGCACTGATCCTGAAGCAACATACTTAGTCAACAACCGTGAAATTTATTGTGTTCCTTGTTTTAATCCTGATGGATATGAATATAACCGGCAAACGAATCCGAACGGAGGTGGATATTGGAGAAAAAACAGAAGAAACAATGGCGGTGGATGTTATGGAATAGATCTTAACAGAAACTTTGGTTACAAATGGGGTTATGATAACAACGGTTCAAGTCCTGATCCATGTGCTGAAACTTACAGAGGTACAGCAGCTTTTTCTGAGCCAGAATCTCAGGCAATAAGAGATTTTGCTATTTTAAAAAACTATGGTACTCATTTCAATATGCATACATATGGCGGATATATTTTATATCCCTGGGGATATATTAATGCAGAAACACCTGATTCACTTACATATAGAGAATTTGCTTCTTTACTTACATCTTACAGCGGATATGCTTTTGGTTCAGGTGGTCAGCTTCTTGGTTATAATTCCAATGGCAGTGTTCGTGACTGGATGTATGGCGAACAGACCGTTAAAAATAAAATTTATGGTTACACTATTGAGATTGGAGACGACTTCTGGCCCTCACAAAATCAAATTTTTCCAATCGCACAGCAGAATCTGAGAACGATGATCTATCAATCGTTTCTTGCAGGTGAGTATGTTCAACTTGTCGAAGCAAATTTTAATAAAGAATATTTTCTACCATCTGATTTTATTGAACTTTTCCCTGAATTTAAAAATAAAGGTCTGGCTTCTGCTTACAATTTAACTTTTGAATTGACATCACCAAGTCAATACATAACAGTAAATACAGGATCTTCTTCACTTGATTCAATTGAAGCAAGAAGCACTTCAAGTTTAATTACACCTTTGTCTTTTTTAATTTCCTCTTCGGCACCTTTGGAGGAAGAAATTTCTCTGGTAATCACTACGAAAACAAATGGTGATCTGCTTTCATCAGACACAACTACTATAGTTATTGGTTATCCTGTTTTTGTATTTAAAGATACTACAAACAATCCTTCTTCATTGTGGACTATAACAAAAACTCCGGGTTCAAGTCCGCAATGGGATTCTACTTATAAATCATTTTACTCAGAGCCAAACTCTTACACGGACAGTAAAAACGGAAACTACATTAATAGTGCTACAGTAACGATGACATTAACCAATCCAATTAATATTAGCGGAGTACTGAATCCAAGGTTACAATACTGGACAAGGTTTGATATAGAAAGTGATTACGATTACGGGCAGGTAAAAGTTTCAACAAACAACGGAACAAGCTGGATACCTCTTGACGGCAATTATACTCAACCAGGAGTGTATCCTCAGCCCCCGGGTCAACCGGTTTACGATGGTTCCATTTCTAGTTGGGTAAAAGAGGAAATAAGTCTTGCTAACTATCTCAGTTCGCAATTTAAGATTCAGTTCCAGCTAAAAACAGATGGCGGAATAACGAGAGACGGCTGGTACCTCGATGATATCGGACTTTTCTTTTATACAATTCCCACGAATGTTTCAAACGATGAAAAACCTGTTTACAAATTTTCGCTCGAGCAGAATTATCCAAATCCATTCAATCCAAGTACGGTGATCAGTTATCAGTTACCGGTAACCAGTAATGTCAAGTTGAAAGTTTATGATGTTCTCGGCAACGAAGTTGCAACTTTAGTTAACGAAGAAAAACCTGCAGGAAGTTATGAAATAGAATTTAACGTAGCTCAGGTCTCCAGACCTGAGTTATCAAGCGGAATTTATTTTTATAAATTAAGTGCAGGTGAGTATACAGA
>JACAFA010000296.1 GCA_013388525.1 Ignavibacteriaceae bacterium
AAAGAAGAAAAACTTGTAATCGAGCCGCTATCATACATTCGCGGAAGAAGTCTGCAGAGAATTTTCTTTATAGTTGATGAAGCACAGAACTTAACTCCTCACGAAATAAAAACAATTATTACACGTGCAGGTGAAGGCTCCAAGCTTGTATTCACAGGTGATATTTACCAGATAGACCACCCATATCTTGACGGACAATCAAATGGTTTATCATATTTGATTGACCGCTTCAAAGGTCAGAGATTATATGCTCACGTGAATCTTGAAAAAGGTGAACGAAGCGAACTGGCTGAACTTGCGAGTAATTTGCTTTAATTCCGGGAGGAACAATTTGCAAGTTTTTCTGATTAATAATTCATTAAATTATTTTGTGAATAAATTACAGAACTAAAATCCCCATTATCCTCTGGGGTGAAAATCTTTGTGTACTTGTTTTATATAATCTCTATCAATGTGAGTATAAATCTGTGTTGTGGAAATATCTACGTGACCAAGCATTTCCTGAACAGCACGGAGATCAGCACCTCCTTCCAGAAGATGTGTTGCAAATGAATGTCTGAATGTATGTGGATGAACTTCCTTTTTTATTCCGGCAAGTGAAGCATAGCTATTTACAATTTTCCAGATACCCATTCGTGACAGCTTTGTTCCTCGATTATTAAGAAACAAAAAATGCTGACTTTTTGCTTTTTTCTCAAGTAATGGTCTGCTGTTTTTCAGATATTCGTCAATCCATTTTATAGCTGAAGAACCAATCGGAACAAATCTTTCTTTTGAACCTTTACCAAATACCCTGATCATCTCTTCATCCAAAAATAAATCTGATATTTTAAGATTAATCAATTCAGAAACACGAAGCCCGCAAGCATAAAATGTTTCAAGAAGTGCTTTATCCCTGAGACCAAGTTTTTTTCTCACGTCAGGTTCGGAGAGAATGCTTTCTATTTCATTTATGTTAAGCACAAACGGCAGATTTTTGCTAACCTTTGGTGCAGATATTTTTTCCATTGGATTAACTTCAATATATCCGCTTGAGAAAAGATAAACAAAGAATCCTTTAACAGAAGAAAAATATCTTGCCGTTGACCGGTTGCTTAAACCAAGTTCAGTAAGTAAAACAAAGAAATCATTAAGCAGCTTCGAATTTATCTTTGAAGGATCGTTAATTCCTGAATCTTTTATGAAATTGATGAGTGAAGATAAATCATTCTTGTATGAAGCAATTGTATTATCAGAAAGATTTCTTTCAAGTTTCAGAGATGCAAGATATTCTCTTATGAAGATATCCATTATTTGTTTTCTGACTGAATTCCCTTTTCAACTTCTTCCTGTTTGGGATATTTAATTCTTTTGTGATGCTGACCGAGAAGTATGTTAAGGAATTCTTCCTTCATGATTTTAATATCTCTGAAATTAACCGGAGAGTCTTCCAGCTGTTCATCATCAATTCTCGACTTAAAGATATTCTCTATCACATTTTCAACTTTTACAGGATCCGGATTTTCAATTGATCTTACTGCAGATTCACAACCATCAGCTAACATCACGATTGCGGTTTCTCTGGTATTTGGTTTTGGTCCCGGATATCTGAAATTATCAACGTTAACTTTTTCTTCCCCGTAAATCTTTTTAGCTCTCTCATAGAAATAAGTAATCACCATTTTACCATGATGCATTGGAATAAAATCAATAATCTCCTGCGGCAGGTTGTGTTCTTTAGCAAGTTCTATTCCTTCATTTACGTGTCTTACAATCACACTCACACTTTCTTCAGGAGTAAGATTTTCATGCACATTCTGATTATTAAGCTGGTTCTCAACAAAATTCTGTGGTGAAATAGTTTTACCAACATCATGGTAATAAGCACCAACCCGGGCGAGTAACGGGTTTGCCCCGATTTTTTCTGCGGCGCTTTCTGCCATAGTTCCCATTGTCATTGAGTGATTAAATGTGCCGGGAGCTTTTCTTGCAAGCTCTCTAAGTAATGGTCTGTCAAAGTTAGAAAGTTCAAGCAAAGTTAAATCTGTGGTTATTTTAAAACTTCTTTCAAAGAAAATCAGTAATCCGTAAGTGAGCACAGGGCTTATGAGCGCATTTGTAGTTGCAAATGCTGATTCGATAAGAAGAGTATCCCAGGGTGCAAATCTCTCCATCCCAAATGCAAAAATTGAGAGAATGTAACCTAGCAGAATAAACAAAAATGATCTGAATATTTGCGAACGATTCTTAATATCTCTTACAGAATAAACAGCAATACCCCCCGCAATTAAATTCATTGCCATAAAAGTGTAATCATTTCCCCGCAATGCACCTGTTATTAATGTCATGATTACAGTTGAATAAAATCCGATTCTTGAATCAAATATTATAGTAAGAATCATTGATGCAGCAGGAATGAAAATAAGATATTGAAGAGGAGCCTGAACTTTAACCTGGTTAATAAGAAATGTTATAAATGAAACAAACAGAATTATTATAACAAACATCAACAGCTTTTGGTTGTTATAAAATATTCCTTTCCGGAAAAGAAATAGATAGGTAACAAGTAATGACAGTATCAAACCTATGTGAAAAAACTTTCCAATCGATTGAAGTGCCAGAGCGCTGCGGCTGATTAGTTCTCCTTTTGATTCTTTATAAGATTCTATTTTCAACTTTATTTCTTTTGTGATTCTGTCATGTTTTGCAATTATCCGTTCATTTTCATTAACTATTCCTGAGTATCTGGAAACATTGTTTTGTACCTGCATAGTTTCTTCATCAGTAAGTTCACTGCTGTAAACAAGCGTTGGCAACAGGAAATGAAGTGTGTATTCTGTAAGTGCAGCTTTAATCTCGTCAGAGAATTCAGTTTTGTCTATCAAATCAATTACCTGGTTTTTAGCCTGATCGAAGAAAAGATATTTATTTATTGGTTCAATAGTATCAAAATTTCCTTTTCTCACTGCAATCGTGTCCCTGATCCTGAGTGTGGATTCAACGCTTAGTACTCTGTTGGAGTAAACGGATCGCAGAGCAGCAGCAGCTGAGTTAAAGAAATTCTTTAAAGGTGTGCCGGATCTGATGAGATTTCTCTCGCGGATACGCAAATTTTGTAAACTTAGAAATGATGGTGTACTCAAAAAAGTAGCATTTACAATTGAAGCGGAATCACTTTCAATACTTTCATCTAATACTTTAATTAAGTAAGTATTATAATTCGTTAATGATTCTATACTCTTTTGAATATTTGAGTTTTCATCCAGGAAAATAGGATAAACACTTCTTTTTGCTGCTTCAACTTCAGCCCGATAAATCTCTTCGCTTTTCTTTATCGGAAAACTAAACGGTGCAATCAGATCATCGTACAACCAGATTGAACCTTCTGAAACTTCAAATTCAATTGATTCACCTTTGGGAAACATTAATACAATCAGAATGGTGGTTATTAATCCCATTAATATTTTTATAAACAAACCTTTTCCGGAACTTTTTTGCTCAGATTTATCCATTAATAATTCCTTTTTGATTTTAACACCATTTCAAAAAACTCAGCAGTACCATCTTCCCTGTTCGTTCCTGAAGTAATGAAGTCTGCTGTATTTTTTAATTCAGGAATTGCATTAGCAACTGCAACTTTCATTGCTTTAGTCTGAAACATTGTGATATCATTATACCAATCTCCTATTACTGCGGATTGCCAGGGTTTAATTGATAAGTGTTTTAATAATCTGGCAACTGCTTTCCCTTTTGAACTTCCTGCTTTTCTGATTTCAAGATAGTAAATATTTTCGTTTTTCTTACTGCGAAAATACGATGTATTGCATCCCAAAGAATATGGGAAGTTAAATTTTTCTTCCATTTGCTTAATAGAACTTTTCATATCGCTTGAACAAACTATTTCAAGCGTTCCTGTAATATAATCCTGATACGAATCTACCTGTTTATAAGAAGCTCCGAATTTACTCAGCAATGATGGTATTACAGAATTGTATTCGGTATAATAAATTGCAGATGCATGGCATAGAACAATATTTATTAAATCTTTCTCTGAAATTGAAATCGCCTTTTTCACTTGAGCCGGTTTCAAAAAAGATTCGGATAGTGTTTTATCGGATACGTAATTTTTAATCAGTGCACCATCAAGAGAAATAATATATCCATTTAAAGAAAGTTCACCGGCTATCTCTGTTACTGCAGAGTGTAATCGACCTGTTGCCAATGATATGGTTACATTTTCACTTATCAAATTCTTAATGAGCTTTTTGCTTTCAATACCTATTTCTCCTTCATCGTTAAGAAGTGTTCCGTCAATGTCCGTAATGATATGTTTAATTTCCTTAAGAACCGGTTTTTGTTTCAATTAAATTTTTTCCTTAACAAAATTATCAATTGAGATGTTTTAAGATAAATAAGTTATATCCCCAAAGTACAGATAAATTAAATTCTTAAAATTTTCCCCGTGAAATTTAGTTCTTCCTGCCTTGAAAGAATATACCCGGAACAGTCAAATAGTAATTTTCTGAGCGAATAACCAGTCTTTAATTTACTTTATGGTTTGTGTTGATAATATGCTTTAACCTCAGGTCTGATTGATAAAAGAGGAGAAAAAAAATCAAGAACATTCAGACAAAAAAGTGGATTTTTTTACTTGAAACGGCAAATTATGAATGAAATTCTATGCTATTATCAATCTTTATTCGGGCATTGATATTGCTGAAAACTAACTATTTATCAATAATTTTTAATTTTTCGTATGGACCAATTAATCTTGATGATATTTTTTACAACTTTTGGATTGGTGCTTTTTAAGTTCGGAAAAAGTGGAAAAAAAGAACCCCAGACAAAATTATCAGATGCCGGGAAATCTTCTAATGAGAAAAAAGTTGAGAAAGATAATCCTGAAAGACCAACAAAAACTTCACAAGAAAAGAAAAAGCATTTATCAAAACCAGCACTGCCTTCAAAAAATTTGACAGATGAATATAACAGATTCAAATTATTTTCAGATGTTAAAGATTTTAATTTTACACAGCATTTACGAAACGGTATTCAAAAAGGTTTAACTCAGAATTATAAAATGGCATTAGAAGATTTCAGCAATGCAATTGAATTAAATCCATTAGAACCTACCGGATATTATTGCAGAGCTATAACAAAACTCATCTTAAAGAATTATGAAAGTGCTGTTAGTGATTTTACTGAATGTGTTAAACTTCAAATGAAAGAACAAAATATTTTTTATTACCGCGGTCTGGCAAATTATGCGGCAAGAGATTTTGATCACGCCATTCATGATTTTTTACAATTCGTTAAATCAGAAAGTAATTTTGCTGAGGCTTATTTTAACCTGGCAATATGTTATAAACAGAAGAAAGATTATCAAAAAGCACTTAAATATTTCACTGACACAATTACAAAAAATCCTCTTCAAGGAACAGCATATTTTGAAAGAGCAATGATAAAAAATAGTTTAAAGGATAAAGAAGGTTGCTGCAATGATTTAAAGAAAGCTATGGAATTGGGTCATCTGGAAGCTTATCATTATATCAAAGAATTGTGTGAAATAAAAAATTAGCTGCTGTTATTAAAATTATTTCGGGATTTAATTTAATACTATTACCCAACCTCATTTGTGTAAATATCTGGCCTTTTGCATGAAATCTCTCACTGCGATAAAAATAAATTACAGATAAAAAATCTGACTCTAAGCCACTAAATTCTTCTTTTTAATAAATTCCTTTTGTTTTAGAAATCTCTATTTTTATTTTCCTGTAAGGGAAGTAAAATTTATTATAAAATATTATTTTGATCTAAATATTCTTTTATAATATGTATTATTTAATATTTCTAATATTTTTTTTAGTAATCGCACTTATCATATTTAGACTTACTAAAACATATAAAAAAGAGAGTAAAACTAAACTATCATTTCGTGAGCAAGCTAAACTTGATCAGAGTATTGAAGATGCTAAACTTAGATTATTAAACAATGCAATTCAAGAAAAGCGTAAAATCTTATCAAAGAACATTCGCCCTTCAAAAAATTTAATGAATGAGTTAAACAGATTTAAATATTTCTACGATATTGGAAATTATAAACTAACTCAGTTAATAAGAAATGGTATTCAAAAATGCAGCAATCAAAATTATAAGGAAGCATTAGATGATTTTAATCAGGCAATTGAACTGAAACCCGATGAATCAGCAAGTTATTACTGCAGAGGTTTAGTAAAATTAATTTCAAAAAATCATGAAAATATACTGGATGATTTTGATCAAGCATTGAGATTACAAATGAATGAACAAAATATACTTTTTTACAGGGGCCTGGCAAATTTCGAAGCAGGAGATTATGATAACGCCATTATAGATTTTTCCAGATATATAAAAGAAGTCAGCGATTTTGCAGAGACTTATTTCAACATAGCCCTGTGTTATAAACAATTGAAGGATTATGAAAAAGCTATTGAGTTTCTTACAGAGACTATTAATAAAAATTCACTTCATGAAGCAGCTTACTTTGAAAGGGGACTGATAAAAAATATACTGGAAGATAAAGAAGGTTGCTGCAATGATTTAAAGAAAGCTATGGAATTGGGTCATCTGGAAGCTTATCATTATATCAAAGAATTGTGTGAATCAGGAAGTCAATAGTGGCTGATAATACAAATCATCAGCTTTATTAATAATATTTAATCTGTTTTTCTTAAATCATTAAAAGCTTCCTCAACGCTATCGCAAACCGGAAGTACTCTGTCTAACTGTGTAATTTTTATTAACGCATAAACTTTTTCAGAAGGGGAAGCAATTCTCATCTGCCCATTTGTTGTGTTAAGAATTCTGTTTGCAACCAGGATTGCACTCAATCCCGAACTATCACAGCTTTCAACGGATGATAGATCCAGAATAAATTTTTTAGCACCTTCTACTTTAAGAAGCATTGTAAACTCACCTTTGAGTAAGCCCGAGATATTAGTATCGAGTCTTGCTTCATTCAATTTAAAGATTGTAATACCGCTTTCTTTTTTTACTTCAAAATTCATATTAGTATCCTTGAAACATTTTTAAACAATCCAATAAATTCTTGTATGAGGTTTCCGGATCGTTCTGTTTGTTGATAATCTGAAAGTTAAAGTACTTATCTGAATCAGAACGGGCAAAGCCAATTTTAACATTTGTGTTTAGTGATTTTGCTATGTAACTATAGAAAAGATTTTCTTCTCTGTTAGTATCAATAATCACATCAAACCTCATATGGGATAATTTATCAAGCAGCTTTTTCGCCGGAAGATTAAGCTTCGTTTCATCTTTCAGTCCGTGTTCAATTGCATTTGTTTTAAAGTATGGCTGAAGCAAACTTACCCTGAAATCATAAGTCATAACAACAATATTTTTTCTTTGCTCTCTTAAATAATCAAGTAAAGGAAAAACAAACCTGAAATCACTTTCATTTGCTGGCATCAGAATCAGGAATGAATATGTCTTCGAAAAGATAGAAGAAAAATTTCTCTGGCTGAATTCAATTCCGGGAATTCTTTTCCTGACAATAAATTTCGCAGCCTTTTGCTTTAACGAGGTAATCATTTCAATCCGGTTTCATTAAGTTTATCTTTAAATTCATTTTCATCTATAATTTTAATGCCCAGAGCTTTTGCTTTATCTAATTTTGAACCGGCTTTTTCACCGGCAAGAACATAATCTGTTTTTTTACTTACGCTGGAGGTAACATTTCCGCCAAGGTTTATTATTTTTTCTTCGGCTTCTTCTCTTGTAAAAGATAATAAAGTACCTGTAAGCACAAAGTTTTTGCCTTTGAAAAAGTTCTCGCCCACAATAGCAGTTTTAATGTCAGCAAAACTAAACTTTAAACCTACCTTTTTCAATTCTTCAATTACTTTTTTGTTATGTAGATCACTAAAAAATTTTTTAACGCTTTTACTTATGCTTTCTCCAATTTCGTAAACTTCTGCTATTTCTTCTTCTTTTGCAGCCATCAGAGCGTCAAGAGACTTGAAGTGAGCTGCAAGCTTTTTCGCCGCACCAGCACCAACATAACGGATTCCAAGAGCGTAGAGAACTTTATCAAAAGGTTTATCTTTACTTTTTTCAATAGCATTGATAAGATTTGTTACACTTTTTTCACCAAATCTGTCCATAGCAATCAGCTCATTTTTTAGATCTTTTAGCTTATAAATATCTGCATAGGTTTTCAAATAACCTTTATCAACAAATAAATCAATTAATGATTCACCAAGACCTTCAATATCCATTGCTCCTCTTGATGCGAAGTGCTCTATTCTGCCTTTTACCTGATCAGGACATTCTGTGTTTTCACAGTAGTAAGCAACTTCACCTTCGGGTTTAAATAATTTCGAATTGCAAGCAGGGCATTTTTCAGGAGGTTTTGTTTTCCGCAAACCAGATGATCTTTCACTCAACACAACCGCAACAACTTTCGGAATAACATCGCCTCCCTTTTCAATTATTACGGTATCACCAACACGAATATCTTTTCTTTCTATTTCATCAAAGTTGTGTAATGTTGCTCTGCTTATAGTTGAACCTGCAAGAAATTTAGGTTCAAGTTCAGCTACAGGTGTTACTGCACCTGTTCGTCCAACCTGCCAGACTATGTCGTTTATTTTTGTAATTGCCTGTTTTGATTTAAACTTAAATGCAACAGCCCAGCGGGGAGCTTTTGCAATACTACCAAGTTTATTTTGCTGAGCAATTGAATTTACTTTAATTACAGCACCATCAATTTCATATTCCAGATCATCGCGTAACTTTTCAAACTCTTTGCAAACCTGAATTACTTTTTCTATTGTGCTGCACTTTTTATAATGCTCATTAACTTTAAATCCAAGTTTTTTTAGAATCAAAAGATTTTCTTCCTGAGATTTTAAATTGTCTTCAGGACTGATAAGATTATACAGAAACGTATTTAGTGGTCTTCCCGCTACAATTTTCGGATCCTGCAATTTAAGTGTTCCTGCAGTAGAATTTCTTGGATTAGCAAAAATTTTTTCGCCGCTTTTTTCTCTCTCTTTATTAAGTCTCTCAAAATCTTTAATGTTCATAAATATTTCACCGCGAACCTCAAAATCATTCAGCTTATATGGAATGGATTTATCCTTCTTAACTTTCAAAGGAATGGATTTTATCGTTTTTACATTGTTAGTTATTTCCTCACCTATAATTCCATCACCACGTGTTGCAGCAGTTTTCAGAAAACCATTTACATAATTAATGCTTACAGAAGCTCCATCAATTTTTAATTCAACGATATAATCAACTTTTTCTTCATTATCCAAGCCATCTTTTACTCTTCTGTCAAAATCAAACAACTCTTCCTCACTGTAAGTATTAGAAAGGCTGAGCATCGGGATTTTATGCTCAACGGGTTTAAATTCTTTTGTAAGATCGCTTCCAACTCTCTGCGTCGGTGAGTCAGGTGTGATTAGTTCAGGATGTTCGCTTTCAAGTTTTTCTAATTCTTTTACCAGTTTATCGTATTCTTCATCGCTGATAGTTGGTTGAGCAAGAATATAATATCTGTAATCATGTTCTCTGATTTGCTCACGGAGTGAATCAATTTTTTTTTCAATTGCTGATGACATTTTACTGTGTCTTTAATACCGGAGGAGAATTTAATCTTTGAATTCCATTTCTGGTTACCTCATAATGCCTTACTGATCCTCTTTTACCCTCAAACTCAAGCGGTTGATTATCTAACTTAAGGAGTATAACACCGGAATTACCAAGTGTAAATTTCAGGTTATCTGCTGCATAAACAATTTTTGAATTTTTAGGATAAAGAAGAAAATCTTCCTTTTTTAAATCATCAAAGATTACCATAACCCATGCAGAATCAAGAGAATCAGCATTAACAAATTGAAGTGTAAGACTATCAGAAATAAATTCTTTATCTGAAGTTTGATCCGTTTCTTCATTTACCTGATAGCGGTCCTGAGTTTCTTCTAAAACTTTTTCATACGGTATTTCTTCAACG
Source organism: Ignavibacteriaceae bacterium (assembly GCA_013388525.1). The sequence goes on from JACAFA010000296.1 coordinate 9,995, forward strand.
ACAATAGTTGGGGTTCTGTTGAAGAATGAAAAAAATATAATCACGCCAACAAAAATAAATCCGGCAACATACACTAATATTTTGAGCTTCTTAACAATATCATCAGATTTAACTGCTGGTTTTTGCTCTGATGTACTTCCATCAAAGATAGGTATTTGTTTTTCAGTTTCTGTTTGCTGCTGAGTATTTTTTACTTCTATCTTTTGTTCAAGAAGTGATTTCGGTTCGTCTTCATCAATTACTTTTCCGGCTAAAGCATCTTCATACTTTTTTATGGTTTCCTGTTCATCAAGATCTATCGCTTTAGCATATTGTTTAATGAATGCTTTAACATAAAGTTCAGGAAGAAAACCGAAGTTACCATTATCTATCGCTTCAAGAAATTTGATATCAATACGTGTTTTGGCTGCAATTTGCTGGAGCGATATTCCTCTCTTCAGCCTGACTTTTCTCAATTGTTCAGCGAATCTATCGAGCATAGTAAAGAATAAATTTTTGTTGAATTAAATTAAGAAACCTTCACAAGTCTTGCTGCAAAAGCTCCATCAGTTTTATGGATATGCGGCAAGGTTTGAATACATCCGTTTTCATCTATCAGTTCATATGGGAACATTCCCTTTGCACTTTCAAACCGGAAATTTGGATTATCCTGTAAAAACTTTTTAACTATTTCAAAATTTTCTTCCGGTTCAATTGAACAAGTACTATAAACTATTATCCCATCGGTTTTTACTAATGTTGCCGCTTTCGACAGTAGTTTTAATTGTGATATATTCAAATTATGAATATCGAAAATATCTTTTTTCCATTTTATATCGGGCTTTTTGGAAAGAGTTCCGGTTCCCGTACAAGGTGCATCGACGAGAACTCTGTCGAACGGTAAACTTTTATACTCAAGTGCATCGGCAACAACAACTCTTACACAGTCAACACCAAGTCTTGTCATGTTTTTCTGCAATAACTTTAGCCGGCTTTCAAATCGGTCAATAGCAACAACCTCTCCACGTGAATGCATCAGAGCAGCAATGTAAGCCGTCTTTCCTCCGGGCGCTGCACACATATCGAGAACACGCTGTCCTTCCTGAACATCCAGAAGTCTGCAGGCTAATCCGGCACTTTCATCCTGAATGTTAAAATATCCTTTTGTATAATATTCCCAAGCAGTAATGTTTGTTAAATTATGAAGTTTAAAAAACTCAGGGAGATAAGTACCCTGATGATATTTTAAATTAACACTTTCAAGTAATGCTTTGAATTCATCAGGTTTGGTTTTAAGAGCATTAATTCTGAGTGTGAGATATGGTTTTTCATTGTTGGCTGCTAAAAGTTTTTCAGTGTTATCCCGACCGAACCTTGCAAGATATCTCTTAACCATCCAGGATGGATGCGAATAATACGCAGCAAGATATCCAACAATATCTTCTTCAGGGTCAGGATATCTGATTGCATTTTTGCTTCTGATTATATTTCTGAGAACAGCATTAACAAGATCAGCAGGCTTTTGCCCCTGAAGTTTTTTCACAAACTCAACCACTTCATTTACTGCAGCGTAGTCCGGAACTCTGTCTAAAAACAGAATCTGATAAAGCGCCACACGAAGTGCATTTTTTAAGTTGGGAATAGCTTTTGAAAAAGTTCCTTTGTAAAAACCGTTTAATATCCAGTCAAGTCTGCCCTGCCATCTGACAACTCCGTGAACTATTTCGTACAACAAAGCTTTATCAGGTCCGCTCATATCAGTGCTCTTCATCTCGTTGTCAAGCATTCTTTCCAGGTAAGCATCAGTTCTGTCTATTCTGTTGAGTATTTTAATTGCCAGACCGCGAACTCCCTGGTATAAATTCGTAATTGAGTGAGTTTCAATTTTTATTTCAGCATTGTTCTGTTCCTGATCCACTAATAACCTCTTTTGCTTCTGTCTTCTTTTGTTAAATTAAATATAGTTTCAAAGAGCAATTCATCTTCTTTTGTGAATTCTTTATCCCTTCTTGCAAAAACAGCTTTTGCCGTTTCAATAGCTTTTGAAAGTTTATATTCCTGCATTGATTCATTTCCTCCCCAGCCAAAAGAAGGAAAATATTTTGGAGGAAAACCTGCACCAAAAACATTACTTGAAAATCCGACAACTGTTCCCGTATTGAACATTGTATTGATTGCAGTCTTTGAATGATCTCCCATAATCAATCCAACAAATTGTTTGCCTGAATTAATCCTTTTTCCATTTACCTGAACAGTAATGGAGCCGTAATTATTCTGAAGATCGCTGTTGTTTGTATCAGCCCCAAGATTAATCCAGCTTCCGATATATGAATGTCCGAGAAATCCTGAGTGCTGTTTATTTGTGTAAGGATGAATTATTGAATCTTCAACTTCTCCGCCGACTTTACATATTTTTCCAATACTAACATTAGGATAAATTGTTGCACAACTTTTTATTTTTGATGATTCACCAACATAAAATGGTCCCTGGATAACTGCATTCGGTAATATTGTTACATTTTTCTCAATGAAGATTGGTCCGGTTGATGCATCAAGAACAACACCGGGTTTTATTTCAACATCTTTCCCGATGAAAATATTTTTCTTGTTTACAAAGTTTACTCCAGGAAATTTCTTTTTAGCAGAAGATTTGCCTTTTGTATAAAACTTAAAGTCATTCTGAATTTCTTTTCCATTTGAATAAACAAAGTCCCACAAATAGCTGGCAGAATTAATTTCAACTTCTTCCGATGGCAGATTCTTAAATAATTCTGTATCGATGACTTCAACCTTGTCTAACGATAAATCTTTAACGGTTTTTGCTGAAACTTTCGCCGCAACGACTATCCCTTTAGAAAGAAAAACTTTTTCTTCATTTGATTTTAACTTCAAAATATTTTTAAGGCTTGAAGGAGCGATTATCCTTCCATTTATTAGGAGATAATCGTCTTTATCGAATAGGTTAACTTTGCATTTATTGTTATCTGCTTTAACAAACGGCTCAAGATAATTCCTGCATTTGAGTACAACTTTTTCTTTAGGAAATGAACGGATAATTTTTTCTTTCAGGGTAGTAATTCCACAGACCAAATCAAAAACCGGTCTTGAATAGATAAGTGGTTCAAAATTAAGATACTGTTCGTCTTCAAAAATGCAGATTTGCATATAAACTTCTTTTTATTTTTTAGAAATTTAACACTTTTTGCGTTAAGATTCTCGGAAGAAATGTTTGATTAATCCCGTAAGAAACCGGCTTATTCGGGAATAATTTATTGTCTGCAAAAAAGCCACAATTGCCAAAACTTAGTAATCATCAACTAAAGTTAACAATAAGACAACTTGATTTTTACATTTATCGGATTAATTTTAAAATTGTAAATAAGGAAAAATTCTGGTGAATAGAGTAACTACAATTGAATTTCTTCCTATGCCCCGCTTTAACTACTACCTCAGAGGGAGAAAACAATCCACAACACCCAACAGGGCACTTCGGATAGCTGCAATATTTTTTATAAGGAGGAAAAAATGAAAGTAGCAAAATTCTTTTTAATAGCTTGTTTTTTTATTGAAGTTAATGCACAAACAAGACCTGCAAATCTTGAAATTCCAATTACGGTTTCTGATAATTCAAATCCACCTTACAGCTCTATAACATTGTATATTGGACTTGACTCTATTGCTACGGATGGAATTGATCCTTTTCTTGGTGAAGTTGAACTACCATGTTACGAGCATTTTTTTATTGAAACTGATTGTCCACCTGTTGATCACTTCGGTGCTGTGATGGTTCTTCCTCCATTTACAGGAATATTAATCTCCTATAAAGATTTTCGTAATGGTCATCTGCCATACACTGGTCAAAAGCAACATCAACTTGCATATCAGGCACATTCAACTGCAACAGAAGTTGTTATCCAATGGAATTTTCCACAGGGTGCTGCAGGTGTACTTCAGGATTTATTCGGTATAATAACTGTACAGATGGAAGGTACCGGTTCATATACTATTCCGCAGCAATACATAAATGTTTTGACAAGATTTTGGATTTATATGTCATATACCATTGCAATCCCTGTGGAACTTACTTCATTTACTTCAGAATTTTTGCAAGATGAAATTGCTGTGAAACTTTGCTGGACTACAGCAACAGAAGCGAATAACTCAGGATTTACCATAGAAAGAATGTCAATCCCAAATTCGAAATCCGAATTTCGAAATTCGAATTGGACTGAAATCGGTTTTGTTCCGGGATTTGGCACCTCTACTGAGACTAAAACTTATTCTTTTATTGATGAGAATCTTATTTCAGAAACTTACAAATACCGCCTCAAGACAATTGATTTTGACGGAAGCTTTGAATACTCCAATGAAATAGAAGTCGAAGTTGATTTTACTCCGATAGAGTTTGTGTTGTATCAGAACTACCCAAATCCGTTTAATCCTTCTACTAAAATTAAATTTACAATTCCAGACGTAGAGACGCATCGCGATGCGTCTCTACAAATGGTAACATTAAAAGTTTATGATGTGCTTGGCAATGAGATCACAACTCTCGTTAACGAAGAAAAACAAACCGGTGTTTATGAGGTTGAGTTCGATGCTCAAACCCTTTCGTCTGGAATATATATATACAAACTACAGGCAGGCACTTTTATTCAGACAAAGAAAATGGTTTTAATGCGCTAACGTTAAGAAAAACATTTTCCCAAAAAGTAATTTCTAATAACCAAACTATTTAAAAATAAAAAAGCCAGATATACTGGCTTTATCGGTAACCATAAAATCTGAATTATTTTTTGCTGGTTTTTTTCGTTGCATATTTTTTCTGGAATTTTTCAACTCGACCTGCGGTATCAACCAGCTTCTGTTTGCCTGTAAAAAACGGATGCGATCCACTTGAAATTTCTAATTTTACAAGCGGATAAGTATTTCCATCACTCCATTTAATGGTTTCAGAGGATTTCATAGTCGATCTTGTGAGAATTGCAAAATCGCAGGATGGATCCTGAAAAACAATCGGTCTGTATTCCGGATGAATGCCTTTTTTCATCTTTAAATCCTTATTTTTTTAACATTTTCTTCAAATTTGAGGGCTAAATATAGAAAGATTACAAGGAAATAAAAAGACGATTTTACGAGAGAATTAAATATTATTTTTGAGTCCTGTTTACTTTCTGCAATGACTGAACCTGGTTCTTCAATTCATTTACAGCTTTTTGCTGTTCTTCAGTTAACTGGATTTGTCTGAAATTCAATTCATCTTTTGTAATCGATTGTCCGGTTACCATTTCAGGACTTGTTTCCTCAGGAACAGCAGGTTGTGGACTTTCAGTAACTGACGTAAAAGTTGATTCAACCTCTGAGTAAGTTTCAGCTGCTATCTCTTCTCCTTTTACCGCATCCTTTTCATCAGACAAAATATCAACTGCATCTGATTTATCTCTTCCGGATATATAATTTTCTTCAGAAGATTTTAGTTCAGAAGATCTCAGTTGACCTTCATTATTTTCTTGTTCAGTTATTGATTCTTCTTTTTGCAAAGATTTTTGCTTCGAGAGTTCATCCTGTCTCTTTTCTATTTCTTCATACTCAGTAATTACAAAAACATCTTCGCGTACTCTGGGTTCGATTAAAAAAGGATTATCCATTTCTTCCGGACTGGTATCCACAACCAAAAATATTACCACTGCAGCAGCAGCTAAACCGAGTGAAGGAATAAGTTTTCCCGGTACAAAAATATTTTCCCAAAAACTTTTCTTTTCCTTTTTTCGAAATTTCCCGACCTGATCATTTTCGTTTTTGGCAGCTACACCTTCAGCGTGAATTTTTCTCTGAAGATTAGCTTCGAAGTTTGCCGGTGCATTAATCTTCTTTAACCCTTTTAGTGTTTTTATTACTTCTTCATATTTCTTTTCATCGTTTTCCATTTTATCAACTACTCCTTATAAATACTTTTCAGCAATTTCTGTAATTGTGATCTTCCTCTGTTTATTCTTGATTTTACAGTTCCTTCGTTTACTCCGAGTATTTCAGAAATTTCTTCATAGCTTAATCCCTGAATGTCTCTGAGTATCACTGCTTCTCTGTATGTTTCTTTTACTTTCAATAATGCTTTTTGAATTATTTCATCTTTAATACCGCTGTCAGTAGCAACATCCGGTCTGTTACTATTATCAGGAAGATCGTATGTTGTATGTTCTTCTCCATAATCACTGATTGAAAAGATATTTCTTCTTCGCTGTCGTCTGTATTCTGTTCTTGCCAGGTTGCCTGCAATTGTATAAACCCAGGTTGAAAATTTTGCCACTGAACTGTACGCATCTTTGTACCGGTAAACTTTAATCATCGTTTCCTGAACAACATCCGCACAGGATTCATAATCACCCAAAAATCTGAACACAAAATTGGTCAATGGATTTTTATATCTCTGAACCAGTATATTAAAAGCGTCTTCCGTGTTGTTCTTCTGGAACTCAAGAATCAGCTCTTCATCCGAAAGTTCACGGAGCTTTATATCCATTAATCTGCTTTTATACCTGTGTTAATTGAATTTTGTTTCAAAATAGACAGTGTCAAATTAACCAAAAAAGTGATTATTGAGAAGAAAAGGATTGATATGAGGATTTGCAGTAGTAGGGACAAGTCACGACTTGTCCCTAAATATTATAACCTATTTGAGTAAAATTAATTTCTTAGTATCAACAAAATTATTTGTCGATAATCTGTACACATACATTCCACTGGTTAAATTACCAGCGTTAAATTCTACTGAATAACTTCCTGCTTCTCGGTATTCATCAACTAATGTTGCGACTTCATTTCCCAATACATCATAAATTTTTAATATTTGATGACTGCCCACTGGAGACTGCCAACTGATTTTTGTAGTTGGATTGAATGGATTGGGATAATTTTGCTCAAGTGAAAAAGTTGTCGGAGATGTTACTTCAACCTCTACCGCATTCGAGTTTTCAAATGTGCCGTCAAAGTCTATTTGTTTCAATCTATAATTATACTTACCACCGAGTAAGTTTTTATCTATGAATGAATAAACTTGCGTTTCAGTTGTTGTTCCGTGTCCTTCAACATATCCTATTCTCTCCCAATCCATTTGACTTTTGTCATTTGATATTTGACTTCGTTCTATATCAAAACCCTGATTGTTAGTTTCTGTTGCTGTTATCCAGCTAAGTTCTACATTGTAATCATTTACGATTGCAGAAAAGGAAGTTAATTCCACAGGTGTAAAATTGCCCAATGGTCTTTTCCAAACGCCTGCACTAACTATGCCGGCAAATAGGTATGAATCTGATACCATTAAAGAAATGGTGTTCGCATTCGGTAAACCATCATTTACTGCACTCCAGCTCGTACCATTATTTGTAGAAAGGAAAATCCCTCCTTCAGGATAACGTACCTAAAATTGTGTAATTGATAAAATAGGTTCAAAAGAGCGATTACCAAATAGTTGATTTAAGAAATTTATAACTAAAAAGAAATTCTTATCAAGACTTCTGCTATGCTCG
>JACAFA010000274.1 GCA_013388525.1 Ignavibacteriaceae bacterium
TACGATCTGGTCAAATATAGAACAGATAATAAAATCATAAATACAGCCATATTGAGACTTGAACAATTTTATCCGTACGCTTCTAAGAAGATTAAGAAATTAATTGGTAAATATCCTTCAGTTAAAAAAGTAAAGTGGGTTCAGGAAGAACCGAAGAATATGGGTGCCTGGAATTTTTTATATCAAAGGCTCAGAAATGATTTATCGAAAAATTGTGAACTTGATTACTCAGGTAGACCTGAAAGTGCCAGTCCAGCAGTTGGTTCCTATAAAATATCTATGCAGCAGCAAAAGCATTTAGTTAAAGATGCTTTTAATTGAAAACAATTAATCAAACAGATTGTGGTATATGAAATTTGACTTCACTCACTATTTCTCCATCTGAATAGTGAATCATTAAATTCAGATTTCCTTTCTCATCGTACTTTATCCATATCCCTTCAGGTTTTCCTAACAAATAATTACCTTCACTTTTTACCTGACCGTTTTTGTAAAACCATCTCCAGTTTCCATGAGGTTTATCATCTTTAAAGCTACCAATGGATTCTAAAAGTCCGTTATCATAAAAATACTTCCACGTACCTACGTTCTTATTATTTTCTACATAACCGGAAACAGTAAAATTTCCGTGAAGATTGCTAATGGAAAACTGACCATTCTTTAATCCATTCACTACTTCATAAGCAATTATTTTATTCTCAATTGTATCAAGTACCTGACCTGTGTAAGGTGAATTTTCTCCTCTCTTAAAGATAAGTCCATCATGGACATAAATATGAAAAGATTTGGCATCTGTTGAAGGTATTTTACTGATAAGAGGAACACTAACAACTACAGCCGAAATGAAAATGACCGACATCAAAATAAAAATAATTAGTACTTTGTAACCCTTAGAAGCATCTTCCATAACACCCTCTGATATTTAATTTTGATCAGAATTAACTCTGATCACCAGTTTATGTACACACTTGCTGTTAGAATTTTATATCTTATTTGCCCATGAAGAGAAAACCTTCTGACTCAAGGATTATTCCACACTAAATCTCTCTTTTATTTAATCCTATTAAGGCTTTCAAAATATATTTGTTCTGATATGATACTTTATTGGAGCTTGTTTTTTTGATAATGATACATATTATTATTGAGAGAAATTCGGATGTTAAAAAATAGCGGAATAGGATTTCCAGACAATAATAGTTGAATCTTTAATTGCTGATACTCAATAGAACTTAATAGATCTTTGGCTTCTTGTAAATATTTTTATGAAAGTTATGTTTTGATTCAATCTTTTGTAACGAATTGGTACAACGATAATTAACAAAACTCAATTAAATCAACAAACACCTGATGGCACAGTTATTGGCAATTCAAGAAGGACTTAACTATTTCATTGAGGGCAAAATGAGAGACTTCGAACTCAACACCCATTGTGGGTATTTAATCGCTACTGTAAAGTCAGAAAAAGCGACTATTCTTGAAGCTCTTGAATTCAAGAGCATTTTGGATGAAAAAATATATTCCGGTCATCATAATATAGTAATTGACCTCCAGCATTGTGAATTTATGGATTCAACTTTTATTGGTGTGCTCGTCGTAACCTGGAAAAAAGTAAAATCCAAAGGTGGTAAACTTAAACTTGTTAAACCGGGAAACTTTGCGCAGACCGTTTTTCATCTCACTGGTACAGTGGAAATTTTTGAAACCTACGATAGTGTAGAAGAGGCTTTAAGCAGTTTTATTATCCCTATTGAGGATTACTCATCAATGATCTCAAATCAAAAAATTAACTAATAATCACAAATTACATTTACACTAAATCTTCGAGCAAATATTCCTTCAACTTATTCTAGTTTGTCCCTTTAAATCGGACTTTAAGAATAAGTTAATTTTCTTGATAGAAATCTTTATAATGTTCTATTCTGATTATCTTAAGGTGAAGGCAGACGAAAAGAAAATAATTTGAACCCTCCTAAGATTCTCTCATACCGAGAAGTAGATAAAAGGTCATAATAGCAACGACGGAAAAGATTATTATTCCTGTAAGCATAGTAATATCAATAATGAAAAAAATTTTTCTGGTTTTTAATGTTCATAGATGGATTATTTTGCCCTCAATCCAGCTATGATTATGAAAGTTATAAATATACAAGACAATCATCGTGCCCCAATTAAATTGCTGAGGATTGCTTCTATTTCAAGAATTCAGTAGCACAAAAAAATTGGATTCCATTCTGAAACAAAGCAGATTATAAATTATCTAAATTGAAACAAAAAAGTCCATGAATAAGATTTGAGATCAAAGATAAAAGTGTTATTTTTCAAATAAGTCATCTTACTTGCTGAGTAAATAAAATAAAAATTAAGCGGGCGTAACTCAGTTGGTAGAGTGTCAGCTTCCCAAGCTGGATGTCGCGGGTTCGAACCCCGTCGCCCGCTCTCAATTCTATTTAATATTTGCTTTTTTAACTTAATAGGTTCATATTTGTGCCCTCAAATAATGGGAGCTTAGCTCAGCTGGTTCAGAGCACCTGCCTTACAAGCAGGGGGTCAAAGGTTCGAATCCTTTAGCTCCCACAATTTTTCAATCTTCTATCTTAATCTTCAATTTTTCAACTATAGCTTCAACTAAGAATTTTATTGAGCTCATATAATCAACCTCTGTAACTCAGATTTTTTTATGATTGGTCAATGGTTCTGCCAAAGGCATTCCCCTTTTAGAAGAATCCTTCAGCTTCCACAAATTTTTTATTTATCAATTCTGGTTTTAATTCTAAAAATAGTTTTCATCATAAAATTTCTCTATGGATTAATCTTGCTAAACGAAATTATAGAAGTTAATTTTGAAAGGAATAAATTTTGAATTTGGAATTTCATTTTGGGTGCTTGGCTCAGTTGGTTAGAGCGCTTGCCTCACACGCAGGAGGTCAGTGGTTCAAATCCACTAGCACCCACCATCAAAAAACTTATTAAGTAGCTTTCTTGCAGCAGTTAGTAATTTAAAGTGAACTTTAAAAGACCGTAACTTTGTTTTGCTATACTTCCTTCAGTTAGATTCTTTTCCTGATTGTAATTATAAATTATATCGAATACAAAATCTCTGATGGGTTCAACCCTTACATCTATTTGGAAAATATTATTATTAAATCTTACTCCATCTAAAAAATATGCATTCTCATTCTCAGGTTCAGTTCCGTGAGAAATATTCAAATCACCCCCAACATTTTTAACAAGATTTCCCATTTCGTCATATACATTCTCTCCTCTGCGAATGAAATGGTAATCCAAAGTAAGTCTGATCCAGTCAGTAAGATTATAAGCAATTCTGCTAAATATTTCATCAGCATTTGGTCCTATTAGATGACCGAGATTAGTTCCCCAGGCGCTGTAGGTATTTTTAGCATCAATATGTGAATAAACGTAAGGTCGAATTTTAGTGTACTCGAAGATCAATGAAAAGTTATTCAGTGTAAATGGTTCGTACCAAAAAGCACCTAATTGATAAGCAGTTTTGTTTTTATAAATGTCAAGGTTTTGAAGATTGGATAGAATATTTTCATCAAGAAAAAAAGTCGCTTGCAATTCTAAATTCGGAATGAAGCTGGTCTGTAAATCAAAATACAAATTTGCATTATCTCTATCCTGAATGGATTCTTCAACAAATTTGTAAAATCCGAGAGGTGAGAGATAACCTAGTTCAATTCCTCTACCCGAATAAACAATGTTTTCACCAATACCAACATCAAATAAATTTTCAAATGATAATTTAAGTCGATTGAAAGCCCAGTATTTTGTATATCTTTCATCCATATCGTATGAGAAATCTCCGACAGTGGATCCATGAATTGATGTGAAATTCACAATACCATAATTAAAATCAAACTCTATAAAATCAAGTGGGGGATTGTCTCCTGATAAAATTAATTTACTTCCATAACCATAACCTGCGGTTTTATATTCTCTTCCCAGTTGAATAGAAAGGTGAATATCTTCTTCCGGTTCTGTGTAGTATTTAAGATAACCTTCTGTAAATTCATAGTTAGCAATGTTTTCTGAATTTTCAACCCATTTAAAACTCTGAAGAACTCTTGGCTCAATCAATTCTGCTACTTGCCTGTCGCCTGCTGATCCACCTTTGGTTACTGTTAAATTATAACCCAGATGATTAAAAACAGTTCCGTGAATTCTGAAACCTACATCAAAGAGATGAGCATTATTGACATACGGTTCAAACTGCTGACCGAAATAGTAATGTCCAAGTAAATCAACAAAAACATTAGCGTTCTTTTCATAATAAGCGTATAAATATTTCACTTTATTGGAGAATGATTCAGATAAGCTAGTACCAAAGTTCTTTTCGGGATGAAAAAAGTAAGTGGTGTTTTCCGGATCGATAAATTCATAAAACTCTGCTTTATAACGATTTAATAAATCTTTTTCCGTATTACTTAATTCAGTAAGTTTTTCTTCAACTCTAATCAGATATTCCTTCACCTGTTCTCTTGATAAATTAGGAACATCTTCACTTATGTAAGGAATTATATTCTTCACTTTCATTTCTTTAAAGAATGTATAAACGGGATGATTCAGTGGTACGTTATCCACTTGCGGGATAGTATTTGAACTAAGTAATAGGAATACAAAAATTGATTGTCTTAAAGCTGTTTTCATATCAACTAATTACTGATTAAAATATTGATATGAAATATAGTAATTGAAGATTTGATTAAGTAACTGATGATTATTTTTAAAACTTTAGCAGATTTATTTCAAAAAAAATCCTCCCAGGAGAAAACTTTATTTTTGCGGGGCCGACCAATCTCATTTCATTCACTGAGGCAAGCGAGACTTAAACTCATATGCTATTACAAAATAAAAAATCCCCACAAGGGGGATTATTTTATTTTGCGGGGCCGACGAGACTCGAACTCGCGACCTCCTGCGTGACAGGCAGGCGTTCTAACCAAGCTGAACTACGACCCCGTTATTAAAATATCAAATAACAAAAGACAAATTTCAAACAATATTGTTTAAAAAAAGCAGCCCAAATATATAGGCTTGCCTCTCTAAAATCAATAATAAATTTAAAATGTTTAACGCAATTATTCGTCTCCGAAACTTATACCAACAGCTCTGGCAGTAAGTACTGCCTGATTGTTTGGCTTAACCAATTTTTGCTTTGATATAGCATCGACAATATTAACCTCAGCGATTTCACTACCTTTTAAAGCTGCCATTTTTCCAAATTTTTTCTTAGCTGCCAAGCTTATTGCAAAAGCACCAAACTTTGTAGCTAATATTCTGTCGTATGGAGTCGGACTTCCGCCTCTTTGAAGATGACCTAATACAGTTACACGTGTTTCTCTGCCTGTATTCTTTTCAATATTATCTGCAACAACTTTTCCTATTCCACCAAGACGGATAGGATCAGTTCTTTTAATGTCGGTTCCGGTAGTTACTAAATCCCCACCGATGGGTTTTGCTCCTTCAGCAACACATACCAGACTAAATCTTTTTCCTTTCAATTCTCTTTTATGAATTTTATCATAAACACTTTCCCATGAAAATGGAATTTCAGGAATCAGAATCAGATCAGCACCACCGGCTAATCCTCCGTGTAGAGCAATCCAACCGGCATATCTTCCCATAACTTCCAGAACAATTACCCGATGATGTGAAGAAGCAGTTGTGTGTAAACGATCAAGTGCCATGGATACAACATATACTGCCGAATCATGACCGAAAGTTACATCTGTAGCATCCAGGTCGTTATCAATCGTTTTTGGAACACCAACAATATTGATTCCCATATCCATAAGCTTTTTACAAATATGCATAGTTCCATCACCACCAATTGCAATGACGGCATCAAGATCTAACACTTTGTAATTTCGCAAAACATTTTGTGATTTGTCAACGATATCTATCTTGCCATCTTTTTCTACAGGCCAGTGGAAAGGATCACCTTTATTTGATGATCCGAGAATTGTTCCTCCACGGGATAGAATTCCGGAAACATCTTCATTTCTTAGTTCTATTGTTTTGCCTTCCACGAATCCTTCAAAACCGTCAAGTATTCCGAAAACAGTCATTCCATTGTCCAGAGCAGGTTTTGTTACGCCACGAATTACTGCATTTAATCCGGGACAATCACCACCACCGGTAAGTATTCCTATTTTTCTTACTTCATGATTATTCGCCATTACTTTTCCTTTGTTATTAAAAAACCTTGTTAGAAGTTTTAAAGTGAACCTTCACTAATTTTTTCATCTCTTCCCCACCATAAGTTGCGAGAATCTCTTTTGCAATATTTTCAACTTCTGCTGATGCTCCTTTGGGAATTTTACATCCATATTTTCTGCTTTGAATTTTAAACCAGCTGTTCACAGAATTCCGCGCAATGATAGAAGCTGCAGCAACCGCAACAAACTTTTCAGCTTTTGTTACCTGCTTAAGAGTTATTGATCTGCCTTTTTGCTGTAATGCATCAAGAATTATTTTTTCATTACCAAATTTATCACTAATAACTTCACGAGCATCACATTTGCCTAAAAGATTTTCTATCACTCTTGCATGCGCCCATCCCATTAATCTGTTCAGGTTACCCATTTTTTCATATAACTGATTATATTTTTCAGGTGAAATAAGAACAACATCGGAAATGATTTCGTTCAACTTTTCTATTTCATTTGCTAATTGATCAATCTGAAAATCGCTCAGTTCTTTACTATCTCTTACACCCAAATCCTTCAAAAGTTTTCCGGCATCCGGAGTAGTATAAACGCCAGCAACTACCAGTGGTCCAAAATAATCTCCTTTACCTGACTCATCGGTACCGATGTAAGGAATTTCAGGTTCAATTTCAGGTTTTGAATCACTTAAAAGTTTTTCTCCGAAAATAATATCACTTACATTTTTGTAAAGCTTTAATTCTTTATTTCCCTGAATCACAATTTTATTTCCTTTTTTCCCAAAGAAAACATGCAGCGAAATTTTATCAGACTTATCATTGATGGAAACCTGATATGCGTATTCATTTTTAACAGGTTCTGAAACTTTAAAATTTTCTTTTGACAATAATCGAATATATCGATCCAAAATCTGAAGAGCAGTTTCATCCTTCGTTTTCAATTAAAATATCGTCTTTATTTGATAAAACATTTAATAAGTAAAAATAATGCGTGTGAATATCTTAAAAACAGACCTCTTTTCAAATCAAGTTTTAATAATCCATTGACAATAGACTTTGTAAGTTGTACTTTAAGCCTGTTATTATTTCAAGAGTATGTAAAACTATTTAGTATAAATATGAAAATTTTATTAATAATCTTAACAGTGTTTACTTGTTTTTCGGTCATTTTTGCACAGACAGATACAAAAGCAAGTTTATCAGATGAAGAGATTAGTGAACTTACTTCAAAACTTTCGATGAAGCTTTTACTAAATGAAAATCAGAAATCAGGTATAACAAAATTACTTAAAACTTACAGCACTGAACTTGAAAAATTTCTTTCCGGATCGGCAGGAAGCAGTTATAAGAACGAGCAGGAATTAATTAATGCAACCAGTTCTCAGATTGAATCTATACTTGATTCAAAACAAAAGATGAAATACGACGTTCTTAAAAAAGACTGGTTAACATCAGTAAGTAGTGAAGCAAGTGACTAAGATTAACCGGAAGGGTTTTTTATAAGTTATTTCTAGTAAAATATTTTAAATAACTATTGACCGGTATTTACATTCAAATTATTTTAACCACACAAAATTATCTATTTGACTCTTTCAAAGGGTTCTCCCCTGCCCTTTGAATAAAGAGAGTCAGCGCCCAGTGTTACCCCAACACTGGGTCGTTTTTTTTCAGCCAGAGACTAATCAGCCTTTGGCTGATATATAAGTCTAATTTTTTCAAGGAAGATTAAGAAGCGAAGCACATTTAAAAAAATTTCGATACACCTTCGTGGACGCAGGTTTGAGAGAGTGTTGCATAACTTCCTCACCAGAACCTTCGAGGTTAAAATGGCGAAAAACAGTAAGCAACCTCGAAGGTTGGGGCTAATTATTCAGTTCTGCAACAGACTCCTGAGCGGGATGAATTTATTTTCTTTTGCTTCTTCCTGCATCTCCGCCGGAAGTGAACAAGCAAGGATTAAATAAAAATAGACCTGCGGTGACGCAGGTCTGAGCAATTATTGAATATATTTTAGTTGAAAAAGTAAAATAAAAAGTGAAAGTTATTTTCAATAAACTTTATATATTTATTTCTTTCAGGTAAGATTAAGAAGCGAAGCACACTTAATAATTGCAGTCTCGCTGCGCAATCTGTTTGTGGATAGACTAAACCGGTTTTCTATCTCAATAGAATTAATTTCTGCTTCATCAAATCCACCTTCAGGACCAAACAAAAAGTATGTAGGTCTAATTTCATCAAACCTGCTATCGAATTCCCGTTCTGCATTCTGATGAAAAATAATTTTTACGCCATCTGATTTAATAATTTCATTGAAACCTGCTGAGGATATTTGTGGAAGGAATGATCTTAATGATTGCTTCATTGCTGCAAGAACTGTCTTGTGAAATTTTTCAGGTTTAAGATTTTTTGCGACAGA
>JACAFA010000286.1 GCA_013388525.1 Ignavibacteriaceae bacterium
GGAAATATAGATAATCAAATTAACATCGGTTACAACACAATTGATTTCCTAAAAGTTGAAACCTCACTTGGGACAGATCAGGATTACAAAAATTTTGTAGACGCTGCTCATCAGCTTGGATTGAAAGTTATTCAGGACATAACTCCAAACCATACAGGACGGGAACATCCTTTCGCCCAGGAAGCTTTGCTTTATAAAGACTATTCGCAATACTGGAATTATTATCAAACAGAATTTATTGCTCACAATACAAATGGTTTAGGGCAATGTATAACTCCGCAAGGAATTTATTATTACTGCGGTTTTAGTGATGCATTGCTGAATTATGACTGGAGAGATCTCGATGCAAAAAAATATATGGTTGATGTTTATGATTACTGGGTGAGAGAATTTGGAATTGATGGTTACCGATTTGATGTTTATTGGGGACCCCACAGAAAATATGGCGAAAGTAATATGGGAATTCCAGTCAGAAATTCTTTAAAGCATATTAAGCCTGATATTCTGCTGCTTGGAGAAGATGATGGAACAGGTGTAGGAACTGAAGTCTTATATGCTGATCAGAATGGTGGCTTAGATGCCAGCTACGATTTTGCTCTTTACTTTAATGCAATCCGAAGTTTTAACTTTACTTCTTCAGCTGTAAATACTTTGCACTCGCAGCTTAGCAACAATGGATATTATCCGGGAGAGAATTCTTACTTTTTAAGATTTATGGAATCTCAGGATGAAGACCGAATTAGTTACGTTTACAATTCTTTCGAAAAGACAATGCCTATTGCAACAGCAATCTTCACCGCACCTGGAATGCCGATGATGATGAACGGGCAGGAAGTTGGCTGGGGCAAAGGACTTGGTCAACCGGGTGAACCTGATTTAAATGTTCGCAGAAGAGGAATAATTGATTGGAACTTTGCCGGAAGAGATTTACTCACTCCACATTACCAGAGAATTGTACAAATCCGTACACAGTTTCCTGCATTCTCTCAGCACAAACTGGATACAAACGGAGATGGACAGGTCAACAGTTCTGATGAATCTGATTTTGACAGAATCACAACAACTGATGGACTTGTTTACGCTTTCCTCCGTCCGTGGAAAGATTCAAATGGATTGACAGTAGTTAACTTCAGTAATACAAGTAAAACAGTTACGATGAATTTAACAACAGCAAATCTGAAATTCACCAATGGTTTTAATCAGGGTTCAACGTACTGGGTAAATAATTTATACTCTGATTCCAGCCTTCAGGTTCTCGGAAGCGAACTTGCTAACTTCAGTGTTTCTTTGCCGGCTTATGGTTCGGCAATTTATACTATTTCAACTATCGAAGAATCAGTTGTATTGCCGCCGATTCCTCCAATTGTTTCTGTTAATGATGAACTTTCTTCCCAGCCTGAGGATTATAACTTGTTTCAGAACTATCCGAACCCTTTTAATCCATCAACAACAATTCGTTATAGCATTACCAAGCCTGATCTGGTCAGAATAAAAATTTATGATATTCTTGGCAGGGAAGTAAAGACATTAGTTAATGAATTACAGCAAGCTGGAACTTATGAAGTTCAATTTTCCGCTTCAGAATTAGCAAGTGGTATTTACCTATACCGAATTGATAGCGGTTCTTTTATCCAAACAAAGAAGATGATACTGCTCAAATAAAAAATATCTAATGAACTATCTCAACCCCTTTCTAATCGAAGGGGTTTTTTTATGTCAAGGCTTACCTTGCTTGATAACATTCTTCATCACTAAATTACAAATATGATTATTGCAGGGAAGAACCGGAAAATCTATTTAGCATTTCTTTTATTTGTTTCAGCATTTGCTGCAAATCTTTTTTCTCAAAGTCTGAGCTTCAATAGCCTTTCTGTTAAGGACGGTTTATCGAACAATAAAGTAAATACCATTCTTCAGGATAGTAATGGATTCATCTGGCTGGGAACAGAAGACGGTTTAAATCGTTATGATGGTTATAAATTTAAAATCTACCGGAACAATCCGTTGGATTCTAATTCTATATCTGATAATTATGTCTGGTCACTGTTTGAAGATGAAGATGAAAATCTCTGGATTGGCACCAAAAGCGGAGATTTAAATCTTTATGATTTAAAGAGTGATTCGTTCCGCCATTGGAAAATTGAAACCCGGAGTGTCAAAGAAAGTGGTATTATTTCAATCTTTAAAGATTCTAATGGTAATGTCTGGATTGGCACATATCAATCAGGTCTTTACCGGTTGAATCCTGAAACAAATGAACTCATAAACTGGAATTACAACCCGGACGATCAAAAATCTCTCAGTAACAACTTTGTTACATCAATTATTGAAGACGATGGTAATCTGTGGATAAGCACTTACAACGGGCTTAATAAATTTAATTTGAAAGTCAATGACAACACATTCACAAGATTCTACTCTGAACCTCAAAATAAAAACAGCCTCAGCAATAATCTCATCTGGGAAATATCAAAATCTGAATTCAATCCCGATGTCTTGTGGATTGGAACTGCAAATGGTTTAGTAAGATATAATAAAAGTAAAAATTCATTTACAAGAATTGACCTTCCGGAAAGCAATTTACTCCAATTTGCAAACAGTATTTCCTCTATTGTTGAAGAGAAAATTAATAATGAAACAGTGTTATGGTTAGGCACATACTCAGGACTGGTTCGCCAGAATTTGAATAGCGGCAGGTCAGTCAGATTTTTGAAAAATGAATCCGATCCTTCAAGTCTGGTAAGCAATGAAATAAATCAGGTTATGAAAGACAGATCGGGTGTTATCTGGATGGCAACTGAAAACGGACTTAGTAATATCTCTAAGAAAGCAACTAAGTTTAATAATCTTTTCAGTGAGCAAAAAGGAGTTCTGGGATTAGAAGAACTAAAAAAGAAAAATGTCAAATCTATTGATCAACACGATGATGGTTCTATCTTCTTCGGAACTTCCAACGGAATTTACTATTTAAACGGCAGTTCTTCTGATCGAAAGCTCCGCAGGTTCAACAATACAGAAGGACTAAACGTCTGGTCAATGGTTTCAGGCAGCTCAGATTACTTATGGATAGGAACTTACGGTCAGGGCTTGAAGCAGCTTAATCTGAAAAATGGCAGAGTAAAAAACATCAACATTAAAAGTCCTACATTTGAAACTTCAGCTTACAATTATATAAAATCATTACACCTTGAAGAAAATATTTTGTGGATGGGATTCTGGGGTGGTGGATTTGCCAGGTATGATACCGAAACAGGAAATTATAAAATCTGGATTACCGAATCTTCAGATCCACATAGTATAAGTTATAACGATCTCTGGTCAATTATCCGCGACAGAAAAGGAAGACTCTGGCTCGGAACAAACGGAGGCGGACTAAATCTATTTGATAACTCGTATGAAGGTAAATTTTATCGCTTAAATGAAGATAACGTGAGTTCAATTAAACTCAGCGGTAACAGCATTTACTCTTTGTGCGAAGGTAAAAGAGGAAAGTATTCTGATGAAACTGAGCAAACAATTCTCTGGGTTGGAACAAGCAGCGGATTAAATAAATTATTTATAAACTCATCTCCCGATATTTTCAAAGCTGATGCATCAAATACAAAAGTTATTAGTTATTCAACTGAAAACGGACTTTCTGATAACTCAATTAAAAGTATTCTTGAAGATGAAAACGGAAATCTCTGGCTTGCAACAAATGCGGGTATTTCTTTCTTTGATATTGAGAAAGAAAACTTTACAAATTTCTCAGCATCAGATGGATTAAGAGGAAATGATTTCAATTCAGAATCTGCTCTTTACTCCAATGATGGTCTGATGTATTTAGGCAGCACCGAGGGATTAAATGTATTTGATCCAGAACAAATAACTCAGTCCGATTTTATTCCTCCTCTGGTATTTACAGATTTTCAGATTTTTAATCAGCCTATAAAAATCGGCGGTGATTCCCCTCTTAAAAAAAATATTCTTGATGCAGAAGAAATTATTCTTCCGTTCTCACAGAATGTTTTCTCGTTTGAATTTGCGGCTCTGGATTATAACTCGCCTCAATCAATTCAATATTCATATATGATGGAAGGCTTTGATGATGACTGGGTATCTGCCGGCAACAGAAGATTCATAACTTACACAAATCTTAATTCGGGCAGTTACATTTTCAAGGTGAAGGCTACCAACAGTGATGGTGTTTGGAGTGATAGCTACAAATCTATTTCAGTAATCATCAATCCGCCCTGGTGGAGAACAAGCTGGGCGTATGTGGTTTATGTATTTTTAATTATTGGCGGGCTGTACACTGCCAGAAGAATTGAAATGAATCGTTCGCGCCTTCGTAATGAACTAAAAATGCGTGAGTATGAAGCAAACAAACGTGCAGAGCTTGAAAATTTAAAATCCAGATTCTTCGCGAACCTTTCTCATGAATTCAGAACACCGCTCACTCTCATTCGGGGACCGATTGAAGAATTGATAAATAAAAAAGCCGGCGATAATCAGGAGGAATATCTTCAGCTTATTAAACGCAACAGTGAGAAACTTCAGGAACTGATTGACCAGCTTCTGGAATTAACTCAGCTTGAGAATGCATCCATTCCATTAAAAGCACAACAGGAAAACCTTGTAAAAATTCTGCGCGGAATGTTTTATTCGTTTGAGTCGCTGGCAAAACAAAAGAACATCAATCTCTCTTTCATTTGTGTTGATGAATCAATAATCAGCTGGGTTGACAGAGATAAGCTCGAAAAAATAATTAACAATTTACTTTCCAACGCTTTCAAGTTTACACCGGATAATGGCAGTATTTCTCTGAGCGTTACCAGACAAATAAAAGATGAAAAAGAATTTGCAGAAATTAAAATAGCTGATACCGGAATAGGTATTCCGCCAGATAAAATTAAAAATATTTTTGACCGATTTTACCAGGTTGATGACACAACAAGAAAAAAATACGGCGGCTCCGGAATTGGTCTGGCTTTAGTGAAAGAACTTGTTGACCTGCATAAATGGAATATCGAAGTTCAAAGTGAATTTGGAAAGGGAACTGAGTTTATTCTTACTATCCCGATATCGGATACTTATCTCAGTGAACAAGAAAAGGTCCTCGGACAGATTGTTGATTCTGAAAAAGAAGCGGAAACTAATTGGGAGCTTACAGAAGAAGATTCTGAACAAATTGAAATAGAGATCGAAAAAGAAATTCAGGAAAAACAAAAGCTGCTCGGCGCAAAACCTCTGCTTTTAATTGTTGAAGATTCAGAAGATGTTCGCTCTTACTTAACCGGTCTTTTGAAAAATGATTATCAATTAAGTGAAGCTGTAGATGGTGAGGATGGAATAAGTAAAGCTTCTGAACTTATGCCAGATCTGATTATCAGCGATGTGATGATGCCTTCGATGGATGGTTTTGAGTTCTGCAAGAAAATAAAAACTGACTGGCAGACGAGTCATATTCCCGTAATTCTTCTCACTGCAAAAGCTTCAGCTGAAAGTAAAATTGAAGGTCTTGAAACCGGTGCCGATGATTATCTTACAAAACCTTTCAGCTCTAAAGAATTATTTATAAGAATTAAAAACCTTCTCGAGCAGCGAAAGAAACTACGCGAGAAGTTCGGCAGGGAAATTAAAGTTGATACTTCTGCAATTGCAGTAAATTCAGTTGATAATGAATTTCTCGAAAAAGCTTTTGCAGTTGCAGAAAAAAATCTATCCAGGACTGAATTCAACTCCGAAGCTTTTGCAAAAGAAATGTTTCTAAGCCGCAGCCAGCTTCACCGCAAATTACTTGCAGTTACTGGTCAGGCACCGGGAGAATTTATCAGGACTTACAGACTTAAAAAGGCTGCTTCACTCATACTTGAAAACAAATTAAACGTAACGCAGATTGCTTTCGAGGTTGGATTCAGCAGTCCTTCACATTTCTCTAAAGCATTCAAACAGCAATTCAACTGTCTTCCGAAAGAGTTCAGCGGTTAGGTATAGTTAAACTGTAATACATTTAAGCGTAAAAGGGAGATGAATACTGAAATCCCAAATAATAAAACACAAATTCCAAGTAAATCTCAATTTTCAGAATTCAAATTCAATGGGAGGCGCAATCAAAGTTTCGAATTTGGAATTTATTGTTTGGAATCTTTAATACGAGTGTTTAAGAAAATATGTCTTAGATTTTTTACGCTTATAATTTGAACTCTATCCAACCTTTCCCTTAAAAAGGGAAAGGCTTATTATCCGCCGTAACAAGAGATAAGGAATGTTATCATTCATATACACCTAAGGACAAGATTAGCTAGGGATAGTTTCCCCTGATAATAAATCCTTCTCTTTTTAAGAGAAGGATTATAGAATGAGTTCAAGACGATATTTATAAAAGAAATTTCAAATATTTTTATTTAGAATTTATTTGTTTTTTAATACTTGGATTTTGTTATTTCCATTTTGGTTCAGGCTATTCTGGTATATGGAATTAGGGATAGGTGAAGATTATGGTCAATAAGTAAAAATTCGTTAAAAACCCAAAAAACTATTAACTAAAACCAAGGACTAATAAACCAGAACTAAAAACTAACAAACTAATAACCAACCCCTTATACCCCTATACTTTTTACCCCCATTTTGCAACAAATCCGCTAAACTTTGACACACAAACGACAGCGGACGCTCTACTTATAAATTAACTTTGTCTTTAAAATTTTAATAATAGTCACATAAATCTTTAACTAATTTAACAAAGGAGGCATAAATGAAAATCTATTCTAATCTTTTAACCATAGTCTTGCTAATTTTATCGCAAGGTGTTAATGCACAGTGGGTATATGTAGGAATCCCAACAAGCAGATCAGTGCAGGCATTTGCATTTGAAGATTCAACTGTAGTCATTGGAACAAATCAGGGAATGAATTATTCATCAGATTATGGAAACAACTGGACTTTTGGCGGCGGCGGGATAGCATATGTAGATATTCGAGCGGTTGTTTTCGCTCCGATTTTTACACAATACTATCAGGATAATTGGTTAGCTGGTACAAATGGTTCATACATTTATGGCTCTCTCATTCCTGCAACTAATTGGACAACGTTTCCCAATGATACAGCGGTATTAACCGGAGGTAATAATGTCAATTCAATTTTAAAAACCACCGGAGATGAATTATATGTTGGCACTGATAAAGGAATGTATATCCTGAAAGGCGGGCCTCCCAATGAATATTGGGATAGAATAAATAACGGACTGTATTCCGGAGATTTTACGATCGTGAGAGATGTGATAGAATTTAATGGTGATGTTTTTATCGGCACAAACAGTGGAGTATATAAAAGAACAAGTTCAGGCTGGATTGAGAAAAATGTTGGTCTAACGAACACGAATGTTACCGCTCTTGGTGGTTCTGGAAGTTTTTTATTTGCCGGTACAAATACCAGTTCTACCGAGGGTGTATTCATTTCATCTGATCATGGAGAAAGCTGGTCATTTTTACTAACAATTCCTTGGGTTACATCAATCCAGGCTATTGGTCCGAACATTTTTGCCAGCAGCTATGGTGATGGAATCTGGCTATCGATAGATTATGGCAGTTCGTGGACTCAAATAAATGATGGATTTAGTTCAAGTGCATATTATGTGTTGTCCACAGGTATAAATGATAAATATATTTATGCAGGAACAAATGCCTCGGGCGTTTGGCGGAGAGAACTAACAGAACTTATAACTGATGTAAATAGTGGTAATAATTTAACTCCATCTGAATTTTATTTAGAACAAAACTATCCTAATCCATTCAATCCATCTACTAGTATCCAGTATCAAGTATCTAGTATCTCTCAGGTAACACTCAAAGTTTATGATATTCTTGGTAATGAAATTGTAACATTAGTTAACGAAGAAAAACCTGCAGGCATTTATGAAATAGCTTTTTATGCAACTGGATTATCCTCCGGAATATATTTCTACAAATTGAGTGCAGGTTCTTTCGTTCAAACAAGGAAGATGTTGCTTGTTAAATAAAGTGAAAGTCAAACCAGATCCGGACAGAATATCCGAAGAAATTGAGAAAAGCGAAAAGCGGTTTAGGCTGGCAATGATTATAGTTCTGTTGATTGTCAGCTGTGCTGCAGTTATGATATTCATAAGCTTAATAAGTGTTTTATAGTTCAAATTACTAATGAAGCAAACAGTAATCTGTAAACAGTAATAAACATAGGAGTAAAAATGAAAAACTTTTTTTCAACGATCGTTTTAAGTGTAATGCTTATATCTGTAATATCAAATGCACAGGATATAACAAACACACTTGCACCAAATGGGAGTTTTAAAGTTAAAGATGGCGCAACTGATTACCTTTCTTTATCGCAGACAACAGGCAACTTAATTTTATTCAGAAACTTTGAAATGAATGGTTTAGAAGAAGATTCAACAACAACAGTTATACGCTTAAACGGGCAAAGATTTATGCATAATTATAAAGGAATAGGAACAAATGGATTTAATACCTTCCTTGGCCTTAATGCTGGAAGCTTTTCGGTTGGAGGATTTTCGTTCCAAGGAAGCTACAATACAGGCGTTGGATTTGAATCACTGACATCGCTAACAACTGGTTACTATAATTCTGCCTTTGGTAGTAGGTCACTTTCCAACAACACAACTGGCAAAAATAATTCAGCTTTCGGATTAAAATCTCTTTACAACAACACAACCGGAACTGATAATTCAGCTTTCGGAAATTACACACTAAACGATAACACCAGTGGAAGATATAATTCTGCTTTCGGAATAGCATCTCTTCTGAAAAATACAACTGGAAATTTCAATTCCGCCTTTGGTTTAAACACGCTCGGCGCTAATACTTCAGGAACCCGAAATTCCAGTTATGGGGCTCTATCTCTTTTCATGAACACGATAGGCAATCAGAATACAGCAGTCGGCTATAAATCGTTGTATTCAAATGTATCTGGTTTTCAAAATACTGCTGTAGGTGATTCTGCGCTTTATAAAAACACAGGCAACTACAATACAGCTATCGGTTATAACGCAGGTTCAAATGTAACAACCGGTGCAAACCTTACCTTAATCGGGATTGATGCAAATCCTTCCTCTCCGACGGCAATAGACCAGATAACACTGGGAAACCAGTTTGTTCAATCACTTCGCTGCAATGTGCAGACTATTACAAGTCTTTCAGATGCAAGAAATAAGAAGAATATAGAAGATTTATCTCTCGGACTTGACTTTATAACAAAACTAAAACCAAGACAATTCAACTGGGATAGAAGGGATTGGTATGAAGGGGGAAAATCAGATGGAAGTAAAATGAAAGAAGAACCAACAGCAGGATTTATTGCACAGGAACTTGATGAATTACAAAATGAAGAACACGCAGAATGGCTGAACCTTGTGTTAAAAGATAATCCGGAAAAGTGGGAGGCAACTTATGGAAATCTTTTACCTGTGATTGTTAAAGCAGTGCAGGAGTTGAAAGCAGAGAAAGATACAGAGATATCGGAATTAAAAATTCAAAATGAAAAATTAACAATTAAAAATGCAAACCTCGAAGAACGACTTTCAAAGTATGAAGAGATGCAGACTGTTCTTGTAAAAAAGTTAGAACAAATTTAATCCAGTGAACAGTTGCTCAAAGTTCAATTAGTGAATTCTGAAATCAATAATCAATAAACAAAACAGGAGTAATAAATGAAAAACATTCTCTCAACAATCGTTATCAGTATAATGCTGTTAAATTTTGTATCCAATGCACAGGATATAACAAACACTCTTGCACCAAATGGGAATTTCAAAATTAAGGATGGTACATCAGACTATCTTTCACTTTCTCAATCGAACGGAAATTTATCTCTATTCAGGAATTTAGAACTAGGTGGAATATTCAATTCCACTTCGGAAAGAGGAGTAATTACAAAGGGTGGAGTCAGTTTTCTACATAATTATGGTTTACAAAATATATTTATTGGTTTTTATTCAGGAAATTTTTCTCTTAATGCAACTAGTTCTGTTGCGAATACCGCTGTTGGGTTTGGCACTTTACAGTCATTAACTACAGGACTAGAAAATTCAGCATTTGGAAACGAAGCACTCCGCTTTAATACAACAGGAAATTATAACTCAGCTTTTGGTTCTTTTGCTTTAACACCAAATACAATTGGTTCTTATAATTCAGCGTTTGGATACAGCTCTTTAAGAAACAACACAGAAGGGAATAATAATTCAGCTTTTGGAACTGCTGCCCTATACTCTAATACAACAGGCAATTTTAATTCAGCTTTTGGGAATAATTCTTTACAGTTTAATACAACTGGATATGGTAATGCGGCATTTGGATACCAAGCACTTTATTCTAATACGACCGGACTTTTTAACACAGCAGTTGGGCAAAGTGCTTTAGGAAATAATACAACTGCTAATGATAATACAGCAGTTGGTTCCAATTCATTGGTTTTTAATACAACGGGTGAAAATAATACCTCAGTTGGTGCAGCATCTCTTTATTTAAATACGGTAGGTAATGATAATTCAGCTTTTGGTTTCTATTCCTTAGGATCTAATACTGCTGGTTTCGGGAATTCCGCAGTTGGTGTAAAATCACTTTATTCAAATACAAGTGGAGATAACAACTCAGCTTTCGGATTTCAATCACTTTATTCAAATACTACAGGTATATATAATTCAGCCTTCGGATCTAATTCTCTTTTTAACAATACAACAGGCTTCCATAACTCAGGGTTCGGATATAAGTCATTATTCTATAATACAACTGGTTATAATAATTCTGGTTTCGGATATTTTTCGCTCTACTCAAATAGCACCGGAAACTATAATTCAGGATTTGGACACCAATCTCTCGCATCCAATACAACAGGTAATAATAACTCAGCATTTGGTTTCGCTTCAATGGTACAGCACACAACAGGAACAGGTAATTCCGCATTTGGTTATCAATCACTTTATTCAAGCACGACTTCTGACTACAATTCTGCCTTCGGAGTTAATTCATTATATGATAATACTACCGGCTATGCAAATTCAGCTTTTGGGTACAGAGTGCTTGAGAACAATACAGTAGGATTCGGAAATACCGGTGTTGGAAGTGAAGCTTTGTTAAATAAAACCACTGGTGACCAAAATACAGCCATAGGTTACTTCTCAGGTTCTAACATCACTTCCGGGACTAACAATATAACAATCGGTTATAATGCACAGGTACCAAATAATGCAGCTAACAATCAGATCAGGCTTGGCAATGCATCAATCAGTTATGCAGGAATTCAGGTCGGCTGGACAATAACAAGTGACAGGAGATGGAAAGAAAATATAGAGCCAAGTAATCTCGGTCTTGGATTTATATCAAAGCTTAATCCTGTATCATATACAAGGATAAATGACGAAAACCACAGAGCAGAATATGGATTGATAGCACAGGAAGTAGAGGAGGTTCTGAAAGAATGTGGATTGGCAGATAAAACCGGTATGCTTACAGTAACAGAAGAAGGGATGTATGAGCTTCGTTACAATGACCTTATTGCACCAATGATAAAAGCGATACAAGAATTAAAAATTCAAAATGAAAAATTGTCCGAAGGACTCCATTCGGAAAAAATTAAAAATGCAAATGAGATAACAAAACTGACAGAGGAAAACTTAAAACTTCAGTCAGAACTTAAAAGTCTCAGTTCAATTAAAGAAGATATAAGCAGAATTGAATCTTTAAAGGAAGAATTAATTCAGCAGATAAATGAGCTGAAGTCAATCCGAAAAGAATATGAAAATAAATTTAGCTCATTAGAAAACTAAAGGAGATAAAAATGAAATCAATCAAATATTTAATCGTTACTATTTTATTATCGCAATTTGCGATTGCTCAAAGCATAGTAATCGGAAGCGGTTCATCAATTGAAGTTGGATTAGGCTCAGATATTTGTGCAGGTGTTTATGGCAATATAACAGGCAATTTATTTGGAGAAGGGACACAGTGTAATCAGTCAGCTGTAACAACTTTTCAACTAGCCGTTAATATAATTAATGGCTGGAATATGGTATCAATTCCTGGCTTACATCCAGTAGATCAGAATGTAAATACCTGGTGGCAGTACAGAGATCCGGGCGCTAATGTATTCAAGTATTCAGGTTCATATCAGCAGGTAACAACCGCAACACCTGGAACTGGTTACTGGATGAAACACGCTGGTGCGAGGACATATAACACCGGTGACGAATGGCCAGCAGGAGGAATACAGATAGTTGCACACAATCCAATACCAGGAACAGTTGGATGGAATCTGATAGGTGGATACGAGACAAGTGTAGCAACATCAGGAATGACAACAACACCTCCGGGATTGATAGTATTCCCAGTATATAAATACTCAGGCGGATATCAGGTAGCTGCAACATTGGATCCGGGCTATGGATATTGGGTAAAACTCAGTGGAGCCGGACAGATAAACATCCCAAGTTCAATGGCAAAAGGCAGCTTAGAAATAGCTGACTATTTTCCATCAGAATGGGGGAAAATAATATTTAGTGATAACGCTGGCAATAGCTATGTGCTTTACGCCGCCGATGAAAAAACTGATCTTAGTGTATATGAACTGCCGCCAGCACCTCCCTCAGGTATGTTTGATATCAGATTTGGAAGTGGAAGAATAGCTGAGGATATTAATAAATCAGTCCAGACAATTGAGCTGAGCGGAGTTCAATATCCTTTAACTGTTAGAGTTGAAAATATGTCCATCCGGTTGCAGGACGGATTGGGTAATCATATGAATAAAGTACTTAAAACAGGAGAAGATATTGTAATTAATGATGCAACCTTAAGCAAGCTGACTATTTCAAAAGATAAAATACCAGAAACTTTCGCCCTTGAACAGAACTATCCAAATCCATTCAATCCAAGCACAACGATAAGTTTCGCACTGCCGCAGGCAACACAATTAAAGATAAAAGTATATAATATGCTTGGCGAGCAAGTAAACACAATCGCAGAAGGAATGTATGACGCAGGATATCATAAAGTAACATTCAATGCAAGCAATCTGCCAAGCGGAACATATATCTATCGGTTGGAAAGTAATGATTTCGTTCAGGTTAGAAAGATGATTTTAATAAAATAATTTTCCTAAAACTGATCAGTGACAAGCCTAAGGTAATAATATATTGAAAGATTTAGGCTGTGGCGTTTATTGTTCATACACAGCAGACATAAACTGTAATTGAATAGTAAACGCCACGTATCACTGCTCTGTCTGGAACAACCGGAACAAATTTACACAGGTGCCAGCACCGGTTGATAATCCCAACGGTGAAGTTATCATTTATAAAAAAGTAAATTCTGGAAAAAAACAGGAGTAAATAATGAATAATAATATTTCAACAATAAATAATACTGAAAGCTCATTTGACCGATTACGGAAAAGTGATAAACGACTTAAGCTTGTTCTTGCGGCAGTGCTTTTTATCGCAAGCCTTGCGACGGTTATGGTAATTATTGGTTCACTTAATTCAAAATAGCGACAGAGATGTCTCGGACAATGTCAGAAAATCAGACAAGCATAGCTTTTTGTGAGTAATTGCAGAAAGGAAACTAGGAATAAAGGAAATAAGGATATTAAGGTATAAGGGTATATAGGAATATGGTATAAGGTATTTTGTGTTTGGAAAATTTTTAATTTTTAGTCCCTTATACCTCTATACCTTTATAGCTTTGCCTGTAAGCTCCATTTTGCAACAAATCCGCTAATGTTTGACACAAAAGCGACAGCGAACGCTCTCAATAAAAATTATTTTCGCAGCAAAAAAATCAGATATTTAACATAAACTCAACTAAAACACAGGGAAATCAAAAATGGAAAAAACCTTCGATCAGTTAAAAAAACGGGAAAAAATTGTCTCACTCGCAGCTAAAGCTTTATTCTTTGTAGTCAGCCTGACTTTAATGATGATGATTTTAAGTATTGCAAGCTCTTTATGAAATTCATACAAAAACATATTTCAATAATTATTTATTCGATTACTTTAATAATTTTAATTCTTTTACTGGAAAGGTAGAGGTTATATGAAAAACTTAATAAAAATTTTTATACTGCTTGTATTTTTAACGGTTTTGATAATTCCACAAGAACAGCCCAATAACGATAAACGGCTGATAGTTCTCCCTGATGGAAAAGTTATGTCAGGAATTGATGGAACCATAATTTCAGACAAGCCTGAAACAAATTTTATAAAACAGAATCGCCAGCTTGATAGTCCGCCAATTGGTACACCCTATAGCTGGGATAATAATTTGGGTTTTTATGCCGGTTCTTCTGATTGGACAGTAAACGCGATTGCTGTTTCAGGTTCTGATGTTTACGTGGGCGGTGATTTTTTAGATGCAAATGGAAATTCAAATGCAGACCATATAGTCAAATACAACCAAAAAACAAACACATACGAAGCTTTGGGCTTAGGTTTAAATGGTAGTGTTTATGCAATTGCAGTATCTGGTAATGATGTATATGTGGGAGGAAATTTTACTGACGCCGGTGGAAACTCAAGTGCAGATTATATTGCACGCTGGGATGGAAATAATTGGAATGCATTAGGCGTTGGATTAAATGATAATGTTTATGCAATCGCTATTCAGGGAAACAATGTTTATGTGGGCGGAGGTTTTACCAGTGCAGGAGGAATTTTTGAATCGGATTATATAGCAAAATGGGATGGAAGTTCCTGGAGTTCGATGGGTCAGCTTGATGGTTTTGTTCGTGCTATCACCGTAAGTGGTTCGGAAGTTTTTGTTGGTGGTGAATTTTCATCTGCCAGCGCGGTAGGATTTAATTATTTTGCTATCTATGATGGTTCTAGTAATGTCTGGGGAGGGGATCTAGGAGCAAATTTAAATGGTGAAGTTCTGGCGATCGCAATCTCAGGTTCCGATTTATATCTCGGTGGTGTATTTAAAGATGTTGGTGGGGATACATTAGCCGATGCTATTGTTTATTTTAATCTGGATACTTTTAGCGGCTGGCAATCACTAGGTAATGGTATCATCACAAATGATGCATATTATAGCTATGTCGCATCCATAGCAGCAATTGGAAAAGATTTATATGTCGGTGGACTTTTTCTTAAACCATACAGCTCGGATTTTGATTTTATCGCATACTGGAATGGAACAACATGGGATTCTTTAGATACTGGTTATGGATTGGCCTGGACTTGCAGAGCGCTTGCTCTTTCGGGAACTGATCTTTTTGTGGGTCACGAATATGGTTTCAGTAGATGGTTTGGATCTTATGCCTCGGGTTTATATGGTGGGGTGCAAAAACCATTAACTGATGGAACTGGATTTTTAGAATTCAATACTGCCAATGATTCAACTGTAATTAGCTTAGAGCTAAACTACTACAATGGTAATACCGGAACATTCAATGTTTTCTGCTATGAAGACAAAATACTTGATGGAACAATTTTACCTATTGCAAACCACAGATGGATAATTCAGCAAACGGGTTTACCTGGGAGTGAAATAAGTGGAACAATCAGAATTAAAGTTGTTGATTTACCAGACAGCAGTGGAATTATTTATCCGGGCAGCAGCGGTATTGGTATTTTTCAACGATCTACACCAGGCAGAGAGCAGTTTAATGATTTAACTCCTTTTACATGGTATGACTCGTATACCGGTGAGTATGTTACTCCATTTTTTGGTACTGGTGAATTTGTTATTGGTTTACCAAATACTGTGGATGGGGTTATAAGCGTTGGCGAGTATGGTACCCATGAAGAAGGTGAGAATATGCTGACCAGTGATGGCAAAACCTGGTATATGAAATCGGATGAATACTATTTTTATTTCGGTATTAGTAACTACACTAATGAAAATGATGCAATAAATATTTATCTGGATAATTCAGGTATTTCTCCAGTAAATTATCCTTGGGATTATTATGGTACCCTGACGGGAACGGGTAAAGATGGTGTAACCCCAAATTTACCTTTTGGCGCTGAATTTTTTGCTTATGTAAAGCCAGCATACGATGAATACAGATACACGGACCAATTTGGTGGTTGGATGGACAGTGTTGCTATAAGTTTTATAAGATCATACAATGATGCCGGGAATGTTTTTGAATTCGCTATACCAATATCAAGTTTACCAGTTTCTACAAACATTTATAACTATCCATTAGATTGGTTTAATTGGTTAGGGTTTTTATCTAACAGTGGAAATATTTCATCACGTGTTCCCTCAAACCCTAATCCTTCCGGCATCTTAAATGATTTAGTTTGGTATTTTGCAACGAATATATATTCTCCAGCTTTCAAAAATAATTGCTATACTCACATCGGTCCTTCAATTCCAAATTTTGGAGCATTTGACTGTTATGAATTTACCTTTTATCCACAGTCTCCAACAACATTTATAAACAGAACAAGCGGTGTATGGAATATTGAAGGTGATTTATGGGTGTATAACGGAACTTTAACTTTTCAGAACAGCGATTCTGTAAATGTTGGTGGATTTCTAACAGCAGGTGGAACCACAAATTTTTCTTATAACACTTCTGATGCGCCGTTAAATCTAAAATATTTCTTATGGCAATGGCCTCTTGGGGGAACTTTATTTATGGACAGTGGTCATTATCTAAATTTTGTTCCTACACTGTACAATAGCAACGCAACCTTTCAAAGTAACGCACTTTATCAAAATATTGTTGTAAATAACCCCTCT
Source organism: Ignavibacteriaceae bacterium (assembly GCA_013388525.1). Next base: position 16,719 of record JACAFA010000286.1, read on the forward strand.
AAAGTTTATTTGAGATCTGATATGAAAATAAATCAATCTCTTACATTGCTTAATGGAAATATTCAAACAATCACTAACTACACCCCTCCCGATACTTTCCGTGTTATTTTGAATAGCGGGGCAATCATTGGTGGTTCAGGTTATATCGAAGGATCTTTAGTTCAGTATGTAGATTTGGCTCCCGGTCCTAACGGTGGAGATTCACCCGATAATTTAGTAGTTAATTTTCCTGTAGGAACAGCAAATGGACCTTCTCCTGTTAGCTTCGATTTCAGCAGTGTTACTTCACCGGGCAAACTAACTGTTGAAGCATTTCAGAGTATTCATCCGAATACAATTGATTCTTCTGAAACTCTGGGTCGGTACTGGAGAATAACTAAGGATGAGAATCTCGCTTTCACAAGTGCAGATATAACCTTCAATTACCGACCGGAGGATTTTAACGGCACCACATTCTCTGAAGAAACTGATGAAGCTTCGATGATTGTAGGCAAGTACGATGCAAGCTGGTCATATCCAAGCATTTTCACACGCACACCCGGCGGAATTAACGATGGCGGTTCAATAACAATTTCTGGTGTTACATCCTTCTCTGATTTTACGATGTTCAAATCACAGCTTTCAGCTAATGTAAGAGTATTTCTTGAGGGTCCATATTTATCCGGTTCAATGAGCACAGCATTAAACACCGGTGGAAGTATTCCACTTAGTCAGCCGTACTATATTGATCCGTGGGGATATAACGGAACCGAAACAGTTGCAAGTATTCCTTCCGGGGTTGTTGATTGGGTTTTATTAGAACTCAGATCAAACCCAACAACACAAGTTGCAAGAAGAGCAGCGTTCGTAAGAAGTAACGGTTCGCTTGTCGATCTCGATGGAACAAGCAATGTCTCATTCACCGGAGTGCCGGCAGGGAATTATTATCTGGTAATTTATCACAGGAATCATCTCCCAATAATGACAGCAAGCACTGTAAGTGTATCTGAAACTCCGACATTGTACGATTTGTCAACTGGTCAGGGACAAGCATACGGTACAAATGCGATGAAAGATTTAGGTGGCGGAGTTTTTGGATTATTCACAGCAGACACAGACGGTAATGGAACAGTAAACGCCACAGACCGCAGCAACGCCTGGAATCAAAGAAACTTATCAGGGTATTATGGAACAGATGTGGACTTAAGCGGAACAGTAAACGCCTCTGACCGAAGTTCAGTCTGGAACAATAGAAATATTACAACACAGGTTCCTGCACTTGTAGATGTACCTATACTAGAAATTGCAAAAGAAAATAATCAATAAGAAAATAAAAGGAGTAAACAACAATGAAAAAACTCACAATGATTCTAAGTGCACTTATGCTTGTTGCAGGCACATTGCTTCCGCAGGTTAATGTAACTGTCACAGTTGCAAACCAAGAGGTTGTTGGGACGGAATTTTTCTTTGACTTGTATTTGAGGACAAATTCTGCAAGTGAAATTTTGTATTTAGGCAATTCGGACTTCGTATTTACTTATGATGTTGGAAACTTTAATTCCCCTACAATAAACTTAGTGGGTGATCCATTTGATGGTGGTGGATACTGCACATTTGTACCAACTAATGCAACCGCAAGTAATATTACCGGAACAAGAGAACAATACGCGCAAAGTACATCGGATACTATTTATATCGGTGAAACTAATAAGTTATATATAAATTTACTTGGCACAGGGATAACTGGTCAAACTCAATTTAATAATAGAGTTGCAAGGATTGATAATTCACCCCTAACTCATAGATTGGGGCGGTTTAGTGTAACTGGTATAACTAATCCAAACGGATTTATGGATTTACAATGGGTTACAGGAAGTATAATTGTGAGGACTATAGATACTTCAAATCCTTGGAATGAATCGCCAACAATTGTTCACTTAGATCCTATATCGAATGCACCACTACCGGTAGAGCTAACATCTTTCACAGCAACATATAAAAACTCAGCAGTAACTTTAAACTGGCAAACAAAAACAGAAGTAAACAACTACGGATTTAATGTTGAGAGAAGAATAAATGAAGGAGAGTGGGACAGCATTAAGTTCATAGAAGGAAGTGGCAACTCAAATTCACCAAAGGAATACAGCTATACGGACAAAGAACTATTTGCCGGCGGAAGTAAGTTCCAGTATAGACTAAAACAAATTGATAGTGATGGAAGTTTTGAATATTCAGATGTAGTTGAAGTAGAAGTTGTTCCAGATCAGTTTGAGTTATCACAGAATTATCCAAATCCATTTAACCCAAGCACAACGATAAGATTTTCACTTCCTCAGGCAGCACAGATAAAAATAAATCTGTACAATATGCTTGGAGAACAAGTTGCGAATATAGCAGAAGGAATGTATGAATCAGGATTTCATAAGGTAACATTTAATGCAATAGGTTTGCCGAGCGGGACATACGTTTACCGATTGGAAAGCAGCGAATTTGTCCAGGTCAAAAAGATGGTATTAATAAAATAAAATTTGGGTGGGAACTAAGGAGGCTGTTCGGATGAAGGCGATCAACTGGTCGCCTTTTTATTTTATTAAAATTAAAAATTTCAATAAACACAGATTCCGGACTCTCCGGCAACTGCCGGATCGCCGGAATGACAGCTACACGTAACGTGAGTTTATATTTTCTTATTGAATTTTCAGGGTTAAATTGGCAAGAAGCACAGCAGAAGCTGAGGCAACATTCAGCGATTCGGCTTTACCAATTTTCGGGATGGAGATTTTTTTATCACTTATCTTTTCAATTTCTTTTGAAGGTCCGTGTGACTCGCTGGAAAGAACTAATATCTTTTTCTTTTCACTTTTATAGGTGAATGCGTTTTCACCTTCAATATCCGCACAAAGAATTTCAAAGCCTGTTTCCTTCAAATCATTAAGCTGGCTTGGTTTCACTTCTTCAAAAAGGTTAACGTGAAAAACGGACCCCATTGATGCACGAATAACTTTCGGATTAGTGTAGTCAACAATACTATCGCTTAAAAAAATATTTTTAACACCAAACCAGTCGCAGTTCCTGATGATGGTCCCAAGATTTCCCGGGTCGGAAATATTCTCAAGCATAACGATAAGTTTTTCATTGGCAAAAATATCAGGAGAAAATTCAAGTTCAGGTTTCAGAAATACAGCCGCAATTCCCTGAGGCGTTTCTGTGTCAGAAATTTTTAGAAATTCCTTTTGTTTAAGTGAGACAAATTTCTTTTTCACTTTTGCTAATTCAGCAATTGCATCCTCGTGTTCTTCTGCAAATTTATTTGTAACGAAAACCACCTCGCATTCATAATTGCTTTTCAATCCTTCGAGAACGCATTTTTTCCCTTCAACTATAAATTTGTTTTCAGCCTTTCGGTGTTTTTTTGAAAGCAGCGAAGAGTAATATTGAAGGTCACTCTTTGAAATCATAGCAGTTTATCGTAATCCTGTTTTTTTTCAGATGTCTGTCCTTTATCAAGTTCCTGCAGATAATCATAAGTGTAAATACCGGTATTATGTCCGTCTTTCCAGGTAATTTGTATTGCGTACTCTCCGACAGTTTCAATGTTTTTAACCAAATACATTTCCGGTGTTATCATTTTATTTACCGGTGGACGATAAGTTTTGAGTAAAACTGTTTCACCTTTGCAGGTAGCGCAGGGACATTCATCCCGTAAATACTTCAATGAAATATTACTTACTGTTTCATCTTCCCAGATTATTTCAAGTGAGGATTTATCTTTTAGTTTAATTGTCTTTGGAATCATTCTTTCTCCGAAACTATCAATTTTTTGATAACCAATTTTAACCAAATAGATTTTACCATTCAATTGTTCATATATTATTAATTAAGTGTTCGCTATCTTTAAACGGTTAAAATGAATATTATTTATTTTTCAGAATAATTCTTTGGACACTTAAAGACTGTAAATGAGCTTTTTATTTATTGAATTGATTTTATTTATTCTTTCAGTTTTCCTGGCTGGTTTTGTTACGGCTGCAGAAATTGCCCTTTCATCTTTCGGCGAAAACAAAATTGAAGAACTGAAAGAGAAGGGTGATAATATCTGGCAGAAATTTTTGATCGTTCATAAAAATCCTGAACCATTTTACGGTACAATTCATTTATTATCATTAACGTTTTTAATTTCTTCAGTTCTTTTTGGATTTCTGCTAAGTGCAAAGCTAATCAATCCGGTTATAACCGAACCCAACACAGGATTCTATGATGACCCAATAAGATTAATCCTATCATTTGCATTGACAATTATCCTCATTGCTTCTGCTCTTACAATTTTTTGTTACCTGATTCCAAAAGCTATCGGTTTTAAATATTCTGATTTTCTTGGAAGATTTTTCGTAACCCTGTTAATACCTGTTGCTAACCTTTTCATTTTTCCTGTAAAATTGCTAAATACATTAAGTAATTTTTTGTTGATACCTTTCAAAGAGAAGACTAACTTTTCGCAGGCTAAACCTTCGGAAGATGAAATTCTTGACATTATTGCTGACGGAGTAAAATCCGGTGCAATTGATGAAAAAGAAGAAGAAATAATTCAGAATATCATTGAGTTTAATGACCTGAAAGCCGGTGAAGTAATGGTGCCGCGAACAGAAATGATTTCAATTGACATAAATGAAACAGAGGAGGAATCACTTCGCAGCATAATTTTGAAAGGTCATACATTAATTCCTGTTTATGAAGATTCAATTGATAACATAGTAGGAATACTTCACAGCAAAGATGTAATAAAACTTTTACTAGAATCAGGTTCAATATCATCAATAAAAAATTTGATAAGACCAGCTTACTTTATTCCTGAGACAAAATTAATTTCCGAAATTCTTACAGAAATGCAGCAGCGCGGTGAGCGTTTAGCAATTGTATCTGACGAATACGGCGGTACAGAAGGTGTTATCACAATTGAAGATATACTTGAAGAAATTGTCGGGGAAATAAAAAGTGATTCTGTTACCGAACAAAAAGAGTATTACAAATTTCCGGATAATAAATATTTTGTCCTTGGCTCAATGCAGATTAGTGATTTTAACGATGTGTTTAATCTTCAGCTTCCCGAATCTGATGAATACAATACGGTTGCTGGATTTATTGCTGAAAGGTCAGGCAAAATTTTAAGTCTGAATGAAACGGTTGAATATGAAAGCGTTAAATTCGAACTAATAAAAAAAATCAGACAAAAGATGGTGCAATTTAAAGTATATTCTGATGACGGTTCATTTAGGGAAAAGGTAAATAATTTGTGAATAAAATCTCTTGCAATCTTTAATCAAAACGACTAATTTTGGCACACAAAAAATTAAGCTGGTGTAGCTCAGCTGGTAGAGCAGCTGATTTGTAATCAGCCGGTCGGCGGTTCGAATCCGTTCACCAGCTCAACAAACCCTCTCATAAAAGAGGGTTTTTTATTTTTAATCGAAGGAAAAACCCCACACGGAATACTACCCAAATGGTAAATTTTATCAAATAATCTTTCAAATTTTAAAATAACTCGAGTTTTTCAATGGCACTTGAATTGTCCAGAATCGTTGGCTCTTTTTAACTATATAATCCATTTTGTAAAACTATATGGTGGTTTTTATGAAACATTATTTTACCAAATATTTGAAATATTTTTTAATAGTAATTTTTTTCTTTGCTTTTACTAAGTCTTATGCACAGTTCAATGACTACACTGTGAAACTTGGCTTGCAGGCTAACGGGATTCTCCCCGATACTGAATTTGATAAAGAGAACAAACCAAAAGATCCGGAATATAAATTCTCTGGTCTTGGGAGACTTTTTCTAAGGTTTGAGTTTTTTACACCAGTCGTTGAAATGGAAATTGGTGGTGGATTTGGCAGACTTGCAGGAATTGATACCGCTAAAAATAATTGGTGGACAACTATTATACCTGCAGATTTTCGGGTTATTCTTAGTCCTTTTGATATGGATGTTTGGAGTCCTTATTTATATGGTGGTGTGGGAGGAATGTATTTTAATAACGATGACCCGCCAAGTGAAGCCTTTAATAATGGTAAAGAGGAAGGTTGGACAACCATATTTCCGGTAGGTGGCGGATTCGAAGTTGCACTCTCTGAGGCTATCACTCTCGATTTTTCTGGCGGTTACACTTTTACTAAATCGGACGATTTAAATAAATATAACAATCGAGATATCCCGAACACTGAAGGAAATTACGATGGATACTATAGCGCTGGCATCGGACTAATTTTCGTGAATGGCAGCGGTTCATCCGATAAAGATGGAGATGGTCTGACAAAAAGAGAAGAGAAAGAACTTAGCACTGATCCTGATAATCCTGACACTGATGGTGATGGTTTGAAAGATGGCGAGGAAGTAAGAACTTATATGACTAATCCTCTCAATACTGATACTGATGTTGATGGTTTAACTGACGGTGAAGAAGTGAAAACTTACTTAACAAATCCTGTTAAGGCGGATACTGATAACGATGGACTTTCTGATAACTTAGAAATTAAAACCCACAATACTGATCCTCTGAAAGCCGATACAGATGGAGATGGTTTATCAGACGGTGATGAAATAAACACTTATAAAACTGATCCGCTTAAGGTTGATACCGATAGTGATACGATATCAGATAGCGATGAATTGAATCTGTATAAAACTAATCCATTAAATCCGGATACTGATACTGATGGATTGAAAGATGGAGAAGAAATCAATATGTATAGAACTGATCCTTTGAAACCAGATACCGATAGTGGTTCAGTTAATGACTTTACAGAAATAAACAGAGGCACCAATCCTCTGAATCCTGAAGATGATGTTGTAAAAATGGATGTTCCGATTGTTCTTGAAGGAATAACCTTTGAAACTGGTAAAGCAGATATTACACCTGAATCTGAAGTTGTTCTACAAAGTGCCCTTAAAACAATGCAGACGTATTCTGACATTATTGTAGAAATAAGTGGTCACACAGATGATGTTGGAAGTGCTTCCAGCAACCAGGCATTATCGCAACGAAGAGCAGATTCAGTAAGGTTCTGGTTGATAAGTAAAGGAATTAATCCTGACAGAATAATTTCAAAAGGTTATGGCGAAGAGTTCCCGAGAGTGCCTAATAATACTCCTGAGAATAAGAGAATGAACAGAAGAATAGAATTCAAACGAATCAGATAGTTGATGTGGTTAGTTAAGAATCAGCCCCTCAGATTTTGAGGGGCTTTTTCTATTAATAAAATTCATTTCAGAAAAATATTTTTTGTCGTAGTACTTGACTCTAAACATTTTTTGACTATTTTTGTAATAAATTTTTCATTATTAGTAATAGATGTAATATTATTTTCAAATGAATACTCATCATCTAATAAATCTTTTTCTGGAAACCGCAAAGATTGATGCACTCTCTGGTAATGAGAAACCTCTTGCCGATTATATAAAATCCTATCTGACTAAATACAATTACACTATCACCGTTGATAACTCAAATCGCTACTCAAACAGTAATACCGGTAACCTTATTTGTAAAGTTGGTGAAGGTGGCGATTTTGTGTTAACAGCGCATATGGATACTGCACGACCGACTACGAATCTCAAACCTAAAATATTGGAAGATAAAATAGTCTCCTCAGGAGATACGGTACTCGGAGTAGATAATAGAGCTGGTGTAACTACACTGTTGTTTCTGCTGCAAAAAATAGCAACGGAAAGAATACCGGTTAAAGATTTTACTGTGGCATTTACTACTTGTGAAGAAACTACTCTATTTGGTTCAAAATATTTGGGAGTAAATGGTAACATTAAATACGGTTTTGTATTCGATTCAGGTTACAGACCCGGGAATTTCATTTATGCAGCTTGTGGTGCGATGGGATTTAAAATAAAAGTAATTGGCAAGGCTTCACATTCCGGGATTTCACCTGAAAAGGGCATTAACTCTTTGCTTATTGCATCAAAAGCGATTTGCAATCTGCCTCTTGGCAGAATTGATGAAGAATCAACTATGAATATTGGAGTATTAAAAGGAGGAAGCGCTGTAAATGTAATACCTGAAGTTACCGAACTTGATGGCGAGGTGAGATCATTTGATGTAAATAAAGTTGAAAATTATTTTGATTTAACTTTAGAGATATTCAAAAAAGAAGCTGGAAAATCAGACGGTAAAATTGAATACAATTCCTTCTGGGATTTTAAACCTTTCACTGTGTCCGAAAGCTCATTTGTGTACAATGAAACAGTTAGAGCACTAAAAAAAGTTGGATTGAATCCAACTCCAAAAATTTCACTAGGAGGAAGTGATGCTAATTCTTTAAATGAGAAAGGTATCCAATCAGTTAATCTTGGTATTGGTGCTCAAAATCCGCATTCCAATGATGAATTTATTTTTATTGAAGACCTTGTTAAATCAGTTGAAATTGCCCTTGAACTTGTAAAGAAAAATTAATGCTTATGAAAAAACTTTTACAGCTTCTCTTAATTCTTTTGTTTGTGTTCATTGAACAAGGATGTTATGCCCAATCCACAAAA
>JACAFA010000057.1 GCA_013388525.1 Ignavibacteriaceae bacterium
GACCATTACACCGATGAAGGAAGATTGAGCAATTATATAAATAAAGTTAATGGGCTCAATCCTGATCTGATACTTATTGCCGGAGATCTGATAACAACGGGACCAGATTATATTGAGTTGAGCGCACGTGAAGTTGGAAAGCTAAAAGCAAAGTATGGAGTTTATTCCTGCATTGGTGATCACGACAACTGGGCGTACAGGAATGATTATGCGAGAAGTCTTACTGAAGTAAAATCTGCTCTTGACTACCACGGCGTCCGGATGATTGATAACGATATAAAAATAATTGATGTTGATGGTGCTGAAATCGCAATTACCTTTGTAACCAATACTTATGTAGAAACAATTCCGGAAAATATCCTTGATAGTTTATCAGGAAATAATAATGGAAGCTTTAAAATATTTTTAACTCATCAGCCGCAGCCGTTTCTGATTGAGTCTGCAGAGAAAAATGATTTTGATTTGCTTCTTGCAGGTCATACACACGGCGGACAAATTACTCTTGTGTTTCCTTTTATTCAACTTACACCAACAATGTTCGAAACAAAATATATTCGCGGTGACTTCTGGTTCGGTGATATGCTGATGATTATAAACAGAGGATTGGGAATGTCCCTGGCGCCAATACGTTATAACTCAACTCCGGAAATAACTTTAATTATACTTCAAAACGAACCTTAAATCAAAATTAACAAACTACAAATCTCAAATAAATATCAATGTTCAATAATCAAAGCTGTTTTGAAATTAGAATTTGGTTATTGGTGCTTATTTGTAATTTATGATTTGTAATTTTAAGCTTTAACAAATTATGTATACACTTTCTGAAATAAATATTTACCCCATCAAATCACTTGGTGGAATTAGCCTTCAATCTTCCGAAGTTGAAGAGCGCGGATTGAAGTACGACCGCAGATGGGTTCTGGTTGATGAATCAAATACATTCTTTACTCAACGGGATTTTCCGGAAATGGCTTTAATAAAAGTTTCTGTTGAGAAAGAAGGATTAAAACTTCAGCATAAAACAAAAAATATTGATCCACTGCTTGTGCCGTTTGAGCTTGAACATTCAGTAACAGACAAAGTAGTTATTTGGGATGATACCGTTACTGGTGAATTTTATAGTGGTGAAATAGATGAATGGTTTTCAGATATAATCGGCATCAAATGTCATCTTGTTAAAATGCCCGAATCAACAAAAAGAGTTGTCGATAAAAAGTATGTTGAAAATAAAATTGTAAGCTTTGCTGATGGTTATCCGTTTATGATAATCGGACAATCATCGCTTGATGATTTAAATTCAAGAATGAAAATTCCCCTGCCAATGAACAGATTTCGTACAAATTTTGTATTTACCGGTGGAAAGCCATTTGAAGAAGACAATTGGAAAAAGTTTAAAATCGGTAACGTGATTTTTGAAGCAGTCAAACCTTGTGCGCGCTGTGTCATTACAACTACAGACCAGGAAACAGCAGAACGTGCTGAAGAACCATTGCTGACACTTTCAAAGTACAGAAAGACTGGCAATAAAGTTATGTTCGGGATGAA
>JACAFA010000289.1 GCA_013388525.1 Ignavibacteriaceae bacterium
ATGCTCATCGACACACTAAAATCGTTGAACAAAGATTTTCAGTATGAAATATTTGAAGAATTACCCGGCGGACATTCTTTTGATCGGCAGGATACAAAACTTGCACTTTCAATCAGGTTTAGGATTTACAAGTTTCTGGCAAAATATCTTAATCCCCCAATAAGATTTAATAATATTGATGAAATAAGAAGAGCAGTCTATCGATAATATATCTGACTAATTAAATATAGATGCGTAATTATTGAGAATATTTTCTTCGATTAAACTTTAATGACAATTTTGTCATACTACGCCAATAATAACAGTAAATTTTCATACTATTAACCCCTTTTTTACCCAATTAATTAACATAATTCCCGCTGAAATATTTCGTTTAACTGCTTTTTCAAACCAAAATGCAATATATCATAGGAACAATATTTGTTTTTACTGTGAGGTAATTGAAATCAAATTTAATTAAAAAAAAGTGGTAAAATTCCTTGCAATATTAACTCTTTTAGCTATGGTCGGTGGCGGAGTATATTATCTTTTATCTATGGAAAGAGTGGAGGATATAAAAGTAACTGGTAAGCTTCAAATTTCACAGCAGCTGGGAAAGTATGTTCAGGTTTCTCAAACAACAGAGGGTTCTTTCTTTGCAGTAGTAGAGGGAAAAATTAAAAACAATTTGCATAAGCCCATAAAAAATGTATTCATAAAATATATGATCGCGGGACAGGAAACCAGCGCAACAGTTTTTGATGTTGGACCTGGCCAGGAAATAAAATTTAACACCAGGGGAGTTAGTACTGATGCTTCAAATCCTGAATATGACTTTATAGGAGTTTACTACGACTAATTATATTTATTATCCCGAATAGCTTCCAATTCTACTCTCAGATGTTTCGTATTTTTGACAACCACCGCACCAATCTCATCAAGTACATCCAGGTAACCATCCACTGCACGTCCACCTGCAATTATAGTTACACCTGAGGGAAGTATCTGCTTTATTTTTTTTAACTCTTTTGGTAATAGAGGATCATCATTAGGGTAAACTATGCTGAGAGCAACAACTCTTGCATTAAGATGTGAAACCACAGCACCTATTTCTTCTGCAGGTAAATTAGAACCGAGATAAATTACTTTCCAACCTGAAGATGCAGCAACAACGCCGACGATTAAAGCTCCCAATTCATGTTCCTGTCCTCTTGGAGTTGCTGAAACTACAATAGGTGCATTTTCATGCACTGAATAAGATTCTAAAAGATTAAATAAAAAACCTCTTATTACTGAGCTGGCTAAATGTTCATTAGCTACTCTTATTTCTCCCTCATGCCACATCTCACCAACTTTGTAAACGAGTGGAATAACAAGCTGTTCAATTAATACAGGTTGAGTTAATCTTGCAGAGGCATTTAATAAAATTGATTCCAGTTTTTTAGCATTATAATTTTTTATTGCTTCAAGAGATTCTGAGAAAATTTCTTCTATATTATGACTAGATTCAGCCGTAGAAAAACCACTCTGCATTTCAATTGCTTTTCGATTTTCCTTTGAAAGCAGACTCCTTAAATCCTGGAGAGAAAGATTAGCGATCCCGCCTATATTATGGCCGAGATGTAATGCATCATTGAGAAGTTTAAGTTTTTCAATGTCATCTTCAGAATAAAGCCTGCGATTTGTATCAGTCCTATCAGGCTCTACAACATTATATCTTTTCTCCCAAGCTCTGATAACATGAACGCTCAGGCCTGTCATCTGGCTAACCACTTTTATAGGATATTTATAGTTATTTGTCATATTCAAACTTATTAAATGTCTAATCTTTGTCCAAATTGAAGTTTTTATTATTGCGATTCTCTAAAACCCCTATTTTAACAATTGTTGACGATTTTAGTTCCAAATTAAAGATTTATCAATTTTGTCTAAAATAATACTTGACAAACATTAGACAACATATTATATTTGTCTAAAAGATTTAGACAATTTATAAACAAACTAAACCAGAGGTAAAAATGAATAACATAAATAATAATGAAGATGGCATAATGGTAAACAACTTTAGAGATGAAGAATTCATAAAAGAGGCTCTACCGCACGAAGATGCGCTTTACAACTATGCACTTAAAATTTCAGGCAACGCCGATGATGCACAAGACCTGGTTCAAGAAACTTACTTCAAGGCTTATAGACACTTTGATAAATTCCAAACAGGTACAAATAGCAAAGCCTGGATGTTTATGATTCTGAAAAACTCTTTCATTAACGAATACAGAAAATCAAAACGTGTACCATACAAATTGGATTATGAGCAGATTCAAAACTTTTACGAAAATGTAAAATCAGACCGTGCTCAGGAGAATAATCTTGACAAAGAATTTTATAATGATCTTTTAGATGATGAGCTGACTGCTGCTATTGACCAGCTTCCTACCAAGATGAGAGAAGTTTTTCTTCTTTGTGATCTGGATGGAAACAGTTATGAAGAAACTGCAGAACTTGTTGGCTGTCCGGTTGGAACAGTAAGATCAAGATTGCACCG
>JACAFA010000276.1 GCA_013388525.1 Ignavibacteriaceae bacterium
ATATGTGATTCTTCATTTTTAATTTTTCATTTTTCATACTTTTGCCCCCGTAGCTCAGTGGATAGAGCAGAAGTTTCCTAAACTTTTGGTCGGAGGTTCGACTCCTCTCGGGGGTACAATTCCGTAAGTTAGAGTAATCAAAACCAGTTCTTAAGTTCTTCTATTGAAGGTGAATTAAGAATCAGTTTTTTATTTTGATCGATGAGAAACAATGTTGGTGTGGCGTACAGATAATAATCAGAAACAGCACTTCCATTCCATCCTTCCAGATCAGTGGCGTTTAACCAGGAGAGATTATTATTCCGGATAAAATTCAGCCAATCTGTTTTTGAAGTGTCAATTGATATTGCGAGTACTTCAACCTTTTTCTCTTCCTGGTTTTTGTAGAGATCATTTATTTGTGGAAGTAAAGTCTTGCAGTGAGGGCACCAGCTTGCATAAAAAATTATCAGGATCTGGTCAGTCTGAATTTTATTTAATTCAATTTCTGAACCTGATGAATCAGGCAAGATTATGTCTGGTACAGAATTACCAACTTTGAAATTTTTAGATTGTTGTATTCTTCTTTCCAGTGTGCTCGTAAGCTTTTGATCAAGACATAAGTCATCTTTAATTACATAGTTCTCAACTATGTAATTGAGAACATTATCAAATCCGAATTTCTTAAAACCATCTAGAAGGTATACTGTGATATGAGTATAAACTATCTCGTTCACTTTTGCTTTGTTAAGAATTGAATCTACCGCACTCATAAATTCTTTTTCGAGCAACTCAAGAGGTAACTGAGGATTTCGATAATAAGTCAGATACTCAATCGTCTTATTTGTAAATTCATCTGAGTATATCAAACCATCATCACTGAAATTAACGTTATCCAGAGCGTGGGTTTTCAAATAAGTAAGCTGTTCATTAAAAGGAATCTCTGGATCTATTACCGGCAGTTGTGTCGAACGGACATATCTGGCAACAAAAGAATTTGGATTTTCTTGAGCAGTTACATCTACAAAGTACAAATACTCTTCCTGAACCTGAATAAGTTTTTCTTTTGTTACTTGATAATAATCGTCTGCTTGAGGATAATTGGTAAGAACTATTTGAAGCAGCTCAGTTTTGGTTTTGTAGTCATTATTCAGCTTTACAAACTGATAATAGATTTCATTCGATTCAGATTCTATGACTTTTAAACTGTCGAAGATGTTATTTGCATCAGTCAAAATTTCAACATCTTCATTGTCATATATGAGATCAATTCTTTTATTATTATTGAATGTTAAGCGATAGAAACCGGAGTGTTTTTCAGCCAAGCTAAATTGAAATGTTCCTTCGTTAATGGCAGATAAAGTATCAACAAATTCAGAAGTTTCCCCAGATAAAGAATATAAGACTGCTTTTTCTTCGCCTAAATTATCAACTTTGATATTAATTTGCTGAGTAAAAGTAAAACTTTGACTAAGAAGAAAAATTAAAATCAAAATAAAATAATTCATTCTGAACTAATCTTTAATGCAACGGACGCTAAAACCTAAAGTAAAAACAGATGACCAAAATGGAGAAATGTCCGGCCTATCATCCCAAAGAAAAATACGGTAGACATAACTGTCGCTTACACGTAATGATGAACTCCAAAAATGTCCACGCATAGTTAGGTGCATAAAAGTCCAATGTTGGATGTATTCCTTATTCCCACCTAATAAAGCAGAAAAACCAAAGAAATCTGTTCCAACACCACTTCCGTAGCCTTGATTTACAGCCTTTAGTAAATTCCCATTTCCACCAGCGCTACTTATTAGCGTCTCAATATCAGCTTGTGATGGTATGTGCCAACCAGTGGGACAAATGCCTTGGGCTCCTTCTATTGTAACATACTGCATTGCTTCATTCCATTGGTATAAACCGCCATATGTATCACAATTAGCCGGATTATTGTCATAACAGTATTTTTCAACTATGCTATTATCTGTTGAGTGTATCTCGCTGCTTATCATAGTTCCAACATCAAGATTTTCTTTTAACCAGCATTGGTTGCCAATTAAGACAGTATTATAGTCTTTACCTCCATATCTAACTTTACTGGCTCCGCAGATAAAGATAATGATCGAGTCAGTATTTGTAAGGTTAACAACATCCGTCGTACCACCGCTATAATAAACAGTCATAGTTTTGTGTTGGGCTAACACTAAAGTTGTAGTAAAAACAATTGTAAGTAGTATAAATATTTTTTTCATTTTAATTAATCCTTAAAAATTATTTAATCATTAACATTTTTATTGATTTGATGAAGTTAACGACGGTCATTGTGCAGATATATACACCACTGGAAAGGTTTGCTCCATCAAATGTTATTAAATAGCTCCCTGCTTTTTTCTCTTCATTAACCAGCGTAACAATTTCACTTCCTACTATGTCATACACTTTTATAGTTACAAAACCATCGCGAGGTAAATTATAGGTTATATGAGTTGCAGGATTAAAAGGGTTAGGAAAGTTCTGCTTTAACTCAAATTGTATTGGTGTTGCAATTTCAACTCTGACAATATCACTGTATTGGAATTTACCATCAGTGTCGATTTGTTTTAGTCTGTATTGAAAACTTGTCCCTTCTTCAGGTGTGTCAGCAAAAGCATAATCTTTTGGTGAGTTGGAGTTGCCGTGTCCTTGAACAAATCCAATCTTCTGAAAATTCGAATTTCGAGTTTCGGATTTCGAAATAAACGCAGCCCTTTCGATTTCGAAGCCATAATTGCTTACTTCAGTTTCGGTTCGCCACATCAGGATAATTGAATTGCCATTAACTACTGCAGCGAACGAAGAAAGCTCGACTGGCAGCGCGTTGCCCAGCGGAGTATTGTCAAGTGTCATCTTTTTTATATCAGCAATATTTTCAGTTGCTGTAGTTCCATCTGTAAGATGAAAATTTATCTGCTCCCCATTGGTGCTTAAACTGATTTTTTTTAACGAGCCGATTGGAGAATTTTTATAAGATCCATCATTGAATAGAATATTGAGGAAAGATTGTGAGAATATCTGAATTGAAAAAAGGAGAGACCAGCAAATTAGAGTTTTCATATCCCCGTCCGATATTGTTTGAAGAAATATTTCATTTCTCAATTATGTTGCTGAAATATTTTTAATAATCAGCTAATGAAAAATATGTAAAAAGTTTATAATCAGCATATATTAATTTCCGTTGATAATTTCCAAATGCATTTTGTTAATTGCTGTTTGTCAACTAATTACTATTATCTAAGGATTAATTGCACACAATTCATACCATCGAATTGTACTTAAATTTTTATCTACCGATAAACTCATTTTATAAAATCGGAAATGATTACTGAAATTGGATGAATTTACAATAAATAAAATGTCCGGGATTGTTTTTATAAATTTAAATACGAACAATGAGGTCAATATTATTTATTTTCCTGAGAATCTTTAGAAATATTTGGCCATCTTATTCTTAATTAAAATTATAGTACTTTAAACACATTCTAATTATGCCTGAAACAAAATCTTCCCGCGATGAAATCCTTGACTCCATTGGAGAAGGTTTACTTACAGTTGATAAAAATTTCAAAATTAATTTCTTCAACCGCGCAGCTGAACAGATTACGGGTTTTAAGCGGGAAGAAGTATTAAATCAATTCTGTAAGTATGTTTTCAAATGTGAGCTTTGCGAATCTAAGTGTCCTATAGGATTAATTTTAGAATCGGGCAATCCGCTTTATGATTTCCGGTCAAATATCGAAATTAAAGATGGAACCAGAAAACCAATAAAGCTGAACGCAGCAATTCTTAAAAATGATTCGGACCAACCAATTGGCGGTGTAATTTCTTTTCGTGATCTATCCGAAATCGAAGCAATAAAAAAAGATGTTAGTTATGCAGGTAACTATTTTGGTATAATTGGTCACGGTAAAACAATGCAGGATGTTTTCAGGTTGATTCAGGAAATATCAGAATCTGATGCAACTGTATTAATTCAGGGAGAATCAGGAACAG
>JACAFA010000282.1 GCA_013388525.1 Ignavibacteriaceae bacterium
ATCCAAGCTTATGCTGTTTTAATAAATCAATTGTTCTTTGCGGAAGAGCATTGCCTTCGCTGCACCAAAAATCCCATCCGATATCACCGTGAACATATTCAGCATCAAAACCAACTGCATCTAAAACTCTTATTGCCTCCGGAAGTACTGTTTTACCAATGCCATCGCCGGGCATTGCAACTATTGTTCTTTTCATAAATGAATATCCTGTAAAAGTGAAAAAATTACTCAGGAAACTTAGATATTTGGCTGTAGCTAAACAAGATTTTTTTCAGGATTCTATTTTAATTAGCTAATCCTTTTTGATATTTAAACCAGTATAAATTCCAAACCCGAGGCAAAAAATTCAATCATAAATTTCAATCATTGTAGAATTATTTTGTAGTAAATTTAGGTTAGAAAAAACAGCGTACATTAACTTTATTAAATTTCCGTTTTAATGACCAAAAATAAATTTGCAAAACTCAACAGAACGCTAACTTTAAGTGATGATGAAATCATAAAATACTCTGCCAGAGTAGTTAAGTTAGATAAACCAGCAATGCCAGGATCGATCCAAAATAAAATAATTAATCAGGATATTTTTACAGCAATAAATTTTCTTCCTTCAAATTTTGTTGATCTTTTATTTATAGATCCACCATATAACATGTCAAAAAAATTCAACAAAATTACTTTCCGCGAAATGGAATTATTTGATTACATGAAATGGTTTGATTCCTGGTTAGGTAAGGTGAATCGGATTCTAAAAGAAAACGCTTCAATTTATGTTTGTGGAGATTGGAAAACATCAGCGGCAATTTATTTAGTAGGATCGAAATATTTTAAAGTTCAAAACAGAATTACCTGGGAGAGAGAAAAGGGAAGAGGAGCAAAACGAAATTGGAAAAATTGCAGTGAAGACATCTGGTTTTTTACAAAATCGTCGGATTATACTTTCAATATTAACGAAGTTAAACTAAGAAGAAGAGTTATTGCCCCATACAAAAATGAAGAGAGGAAACCCAAAGACTGGGTAGAAAAAAAAGATGGTAATTTCAGAGATACATTTCCTTCCAATATATGGAATGACATTTCGATACCATTCTGGTCGATGCCTGAGAACACTGATCATCCAACACAAAAACCAGAAAAATTATTGGCAAAAATAATTCTTGCAAGTTCAAAAGAAGGAGAATTAGTATTTGATCCATTCCTTGGTTCGGGAACAACCGCGGTAGTTGCAAAAAAGCTCGGCAGAAAATATGTTGGAGTTGAAGTGGATGAATATTACTGCTGTCTTGCGGAAAAAAGATTGGAACTTGCAGAAACTAATAAAAGAATTCAGGGTTATGAAGATGGAGTCTTCTGGGAACGGAATACGCTTATGGAACAGGTCAAAAGTCAGAAGTTCAAGGATTCGATTTAATTATATTATCTTTGCCTTCGAATTTTTAATTGTTTAGGACTGGGATAGTAATTAATAATATAAATTTCCTTTAGATTATTTATCTCACATCCTTGAAGTTTTAATTGATTTTGGGTGCCAGTTAACAAGCTAATGCCCAACTCCGTCAGGTCCGGAAGGAAGCAGCGGTAAGCATGAACTTGTGTAGCTGGTTACCCTTTTTTGTTTATTGGTGGAAGTAAAATTTCAAGTATACCTTTTGCGACTCCGGGATTTTCTTTAAAATGAATTTTTGCTAAACATGTTGGAGGTATTCTAAAATTTGAATCATTTGCTCCTATCATTGCAGCAATGTGAATTCCAATATCTGGCTGATGCCCTACCATTGCAATATCCTTCATATCCAGAAGTTCAGCAATAGAAAGTAAATCTTCAGTCAGTCCTCCATTGAGAAGAGAAATTTCTTCTGCAACTTCAGATTTTACATTGAATATACTGTGAATAATTTCGGCTGTTTGTTTTGCTCTTTTCAGCGGCGAGGTAAGAACAATGTCAAATCCATCAATAAAATTTTTCCAGAATTCTGCAGATACCCTGGTTGTTTGAATTCCGGATTGAGTTAATCCTCTGAGCTCGTGTGGTTTATTTTCAAGAGTAGGTTCTGCTTCACCGTGTCGTATCAGATATAAATTCATCTTTGTCAGGAAGTGAAAAGTTTTTTATTCTTTAGATGGAATCTGTGGCTTGATTGTAATCCATCTGAAATCTTCAACCTCCTTTTTTACGAAATTACTAAACAGGTCCTTCGTGCTGAGATATTTCATATCTGTTTTAAAGAAATAAAAAGTGTCAGTTTCAGCAATGGTTTTTGGATCAGTAATTCCTGAAATCTTTGTTATGATAAAATCCGGGGAGATTGATTCAATTGTCTGAGAATATATAATGTTTTCTTTTACCAGTCTGCTTATTGACCGGTAAACAAGACCTGCAGTAGTATCATAGACTTCGTAAATCGAAAGTCGGTCCATGCTAAGCACATCTTTGGTAAGAAATCTTTCCTGCAAAAAAATAAAATTACGGTTTTCTTTTTCAATCCATTCTACGCTGAGGTTTCCATTCAACGACTTATCAATTAAATAAAGCCGAAGTTGGTCATCATAAATAGCAAACCGGTTTAATGAAGGATCGAAATGTTCCAAAAGCACAGAGTAGCAGTATTTTCTATTAATGTAACCACTATCAATTCTTATACTATTAAAATCTTTTCTGTTGATTAATTCTGCATCAATTAAACCTTTCAGCTCAACATTTGCATCGTGATTTTTATTCAATGCCTGTGAAATTAATTCACGAAGTCTGGCACTGTTAAGTTTATCATTACCTGTTCCGCAGGCTGATAGAGCAAATGTAATTACGATAATAACATAAAAAAGTAACTTATTCATCAATTATTCTCTCTGGTTAAAAGTAAAAATAATAATTTTTTTTGAAATATTTTTTTGATAGAGTATATTTCTGATAGCGGCCAAATACTAATTATTCCTTTTTATGATGAATACATTTGAATAAAGTCATCCTCATAAGCTTCTGCATTATAAAATTCTATACAAGTATCTTCGGACAAACCGTTGAAATTCCCTCGCTTGCTCTCTCGGATATCAACTTTCAGGTAAAAGGTGAAGGATTTTCTGATAGTCTTAAATTCTTTGAGTTACAATTTATTAAAGATGGTTCAACTGAGAAATTTAAGATTAATTTATCTGATGGTTCATTTGATACTTCGCTTACAATTCACAACTCGGGAAATTATAGAGTAGTCTTTTCAGGAATTGAAAAAGAAAGAACCACAGTAAATGTCATCCCCGGAATTTTAAGCATCATTCCGCCATTACTTGCAATTGCTCTTGCATTAATTTTCAGACAGGTCGTAATCTCACTTATCCTCGGAATTTATTCCGGCGGTTTATTTATTTATGGTTTTGATCCTCTAACTGCATTTTTAAGATTAATTGATAAATATGTAATCGAAGCAGTCAGCGATGTTTCTCATACGCAGATAATTGTATTCACTTTGCTGTTTGGCGGAGTCATTGGCTTAATTTCTCGCAGTGGCGGAACAACAGGTATTGCAAATTCGCTTTCGAAACTGGCAAGAACGAGAAAATCAGGAATGATTGCCACCTGGCTTTCAGGATTAATTATTTTCTTTGATGATTATGCTAATGCACTCGTTGTTGGAAATCTGATGCGACCAATTACTGATAAGCTTAAAATCTCTCGCGAAAAGCTTTCGTTCATTGTTGATGCTACTTCAGCACCTGTTGCAAGTATTTTTATTGTGTCTTCGTGGATTGGGTATGAAGTCGGATTAATTCAGGATGGACTGGAAGTAATCGGCTCACCGCTAAATGCGTACTCCGTTTTTCTTGATACAATAATTTTTCGTTTTTATCCTCTTGCGATGCTTGTTTTCGTTTTTCTCATTGCGTTTACAAAAAGGGATTTCGGTTCGATGCTTAAAGCTGAACGTCGTGCAGTTGAAGATGGAAAAGTGTCTGCATCTTCTTTTACTACTGCTGAATTCAGTGAGAAGAGCGAACTGTTTGGAAATGAGGACAAAGCCAAATGGTATAACGGAGTTATTCCAATTCTTGTTTTAGTTTCTGTAACAATCTTTGGTTTGATATTCACTGGAATAGAATCAATGAAAGAGCAGGGGATAGTTGAGTACGGAATTAGAGACATAATCAGCAATTCAAACTCATATCTTGCTTTACTCTGGGGAAGTTTTTCTGCTTGTGTAGTTGCTGCTATGATGATTGTAGCCCAAAGAATTTTAACACTGCGTGAGGCTGTTGATGCCTGGTTTGCTGGCATTCGTTCAATGTTTCTTGCAGTACTGATTCTAACCCTTGCGTGGAGTATCGGTGCAGTGACTAATGAAATAAGAACCGCAGATTATATTATCAGCCTTATCAGTGATTCAATTGATCCGCGCTTTCTCCCGGTGATTGTGTTTATCGTTTGCGGCATAACGAGTTTCGCAACCGGAACTAGCTGGGGAACAATGGCAATTATGTTCCCGATTGTCATTCCGCTTTCTGCGGCAGTTACTGGAATGAACAACTACTCACCTGCAGATATGCATTTAATTCTTATTGGTGTAGTAAGCTCAGTGCTTGCCGGATGTGTTTGGGGTGATCACTGCTCGCCAATATCCGATACAACAATTCTGAGCTCGATGGCTTCCGGCTGTGATCATATTGATCACGTGCGGACACAGCTTACTTATGCAATTACAGTTGGAATAGTTACAATGTTAGCTGGAGATATCCTGACTGCATTTGGTTTATCACCAATTATCGCGTTACTTATTATTGCTGCAGTTCTTGTTGGAATTATTTATTTGTTTGGCAGAAGGGTAGAGTAATTATAATTGTAATTCGTAGGGATTCAATTTTTTATAAAGATTCAAATCGTCGTAGGGGTTCAATATATTGAGCCCCTACAGTTGAAATAATTTTCTTTTAGGGAAAGAA
Organism: Ignavibacteriaceae bacterium; assembly: GCA_013388525.1. The sequence goes on from JACAFA010000282.1 coordinate 4,927, forward strand.
CTCCCTGCCTTTGCCGGCAGGCAGGCTGTCCGTTCCGAATTTATGTTTTATTTTTGGTAACGGATCGATCGGGAGGTCGATCCCTATGGTTTAATTTCTTGAATCCAAAACAGGATTTAGAGTCAGCAGTTCTTTCTCCCTTCCCGTAAATATCTCCGCTAATCTTTCTTCTTCTGTTTTGTTCTTATCAACCCAAAGAGTTGAGGGTTTTAAGTTTTGTCTGGCAGGAATTAATTCTGAATTGCCAATTGGCAGACCGTTTGAGAAGATATTATTCTCATCCACAAGAATTTTTTCGTTGGAAGATATCAGATAATCGCCATCGTAAATTTTCTGATATCTTTCTTTCAACAGATTGTAAGTATCCTTGTAAGAGTATTGATTATAGCTTTCGCCCTCACTTGTAAAAGCTATTTTAACTGCACTGTTTCCTTTGTGAACCAGAACCGGAGTTCCTTTTTCAACTTTTTCATAAACAATTTGAGCATCTTCTCTGGAAACCCTAACGCATCCGTGAGAAACATTTTTCTTTCCCAAATATTTGTAATAACTTTTTCCAAGCAGTGCATGAAAACCAATTCCGTTGTTAAAGCCAATCCAGTTAAGCATAACAGTACTATCGAACTGAATTGAATATTGTTTCTTTGCTTTCCACTGAATTGCGAACAGACCTTCTTTTGTATCCATTCCTTTTTCAACCCGCTTTGTGCCGGAAGAAATAGGGAAGTGAAATTCTGAACCATCTCTTGAATAAAGTGTGGCGTGCTGCGTAGAAAGATTTACCTCGATGTAATGATCTTTATTTGTGTAAACAGTATCTCTGAGCTGTTTAAAATCGTAATTAGTAAAAGGATTGACAGCGTAATTTAATTTACCCGGTGAAAAGTTAATTTTATTTTCATTTAAATATGCGCTGTTAAAGAAGAGGATTGTTATGACAACCAAAGCTGCTAAAAAAATCTTATTCGTTCTTTTCATTGTTGAAATACTCTCTGACAAGTTGGGCTTTCTTATTTCCTATTATTTTTGATAAAGTTTCAGTGTCTGAATTTTTAATTTTTTCAACACTGCCCAGCTCCGAGAGCAACTGATATGCCGTTGCTTTTCCTATTCCTTTTATCTCTGTCAGTTCTGTCGTTATTGTTCTTTTAGATCTTCTAGCTCTGTGAAAAGTAATTGCAAAACGATGCGCTTCATCTCTTATTTGCTGTAAAAGCTTTAATCCTGATGATGTTTTTGGAATTGATTCAGGTTCTGAATTTTCAGGGAAAAAAACTTCTTCGAGTCTCTTTGCGAGACCTATTATATTGTATTGTTTTAATCCGAGACTGTCTAATATTTCAACCGCACTTGATAACTGTCCTTTGCC
>JACAFA010000287.1 GCA_013388525.1 Ignavibacteriaceae bacterium
AAAGGTCCGCATTGGTATTTATTGGGTTGAGGATAAAAGCTCATAGGTTATAAATATTCAGGGCGTAAATGTAATTAATCGGATTGAATTAGTCATCATTATTTCTTCAATTCTAAAAAAAATCTTTAAATTTGAACTGTGAGAAGACCTAAAATAAAAATTGCCATTGTCTATAACGAAGCTCAGCCCGAAATATACAGGAAAACATTTGAGCCTGAGGGTAAGAATCAGGAGTTTAAGACAATCTTTGAGGTGGATAAAACTACACCAATGGAAGAGTTTGAATATATAGCTAAAAAACTGGAATATGTTGGTTTTACCGCTTATACGCTGAATATTAAGGATAATCTTGAAATATTATTTAAAAATCTTAAGGAAGAAAAACCAGATGTAATATTTAATTTTGTTGAGATTTATAAAGATAATCCACGCCTTGAGATGAATATAGTTGGTATTTATGAGTTGCTGGGAATACCCTATACTGGCGCTCCCGCGATGGGTTTGGCTAATTGCCAGAATAAAGTGCTGGCAAAAAGACTGCTAAGTTCTGCTGGTATCAGAATTCCTCATTTTTTTATCATTCATGCTAAAACAGTGAGATATCCGCATAAGCTTAAATATCCGCTATTAGTTAAGCCAGCTTTTGAGGATGCCAGCGTTGGTATTGAAAATGATTCAATAGTTAATAATGGTAAACAGTTGAGAACACGGATAGAGTTTGTTCTTAAACAATTTAATCAACCGGCACTTGTGGAGGAGTATATTGAAGGCAGGGAATTAAACGTTGCGGTTATGGGTGATAAAAAACTCCGCGTTCTGCCAATCAGTGAAATAGATTTTTCAACAATGCCCGATCATCTTCATAACATAGTGAGCTTTCAGGCTAAATGGGATCCTCATCACGAATCTTATCATAAAACTATTCCCATTTGTCCGGCACCTCTTTCAAATAACATTGAAAAGAAAGCCAAAGAACTTGCATTCAAAGCATTCAAAGTGATGGGATGCCGGGATTATGCGCGGGTAGATATGAGATTGTCAAAAGACAACAAACTTTATGTGCTCGAAGTAAATCCAAATCCTGATATTACCGAAGGTGCCGGATTTATGAGATCAGCACAGCATGCCGGGATGAGCTATGCACAGGCTTTGAAAAGAATTGTCAATTATGCTCTTAAAAGAAAAACTGCGATGAATTCTGTTAAAATTCCCGCTTAAGAATATCTATCACTTCTTTCAATGAATGAGCTTCGAAATCTGGTTTGATGCTGATACTTTTATCTAAAGGAAATTTTGTTTTACCTGTGTAGATTAAAATTCCTTTCCCTCCAATACCCTGAGCAGCCTTAATATCATTTTCGATATCATCACCAAGCATAAAGAATCCTTCTTCAATATCAGTGTTGATACTTTCAAGAGCAGCTTTGAAGTACAAGGGAGAAGGTTTGCCGATTAAAATTGCTTCTTTGCCTGAGGCAAATTCAATCCCATGAATGAAAGCACCTGCATCAATCAGTAACTCACCGTAAGGATTCCAGTATTTGTTTTTGTGCATTGCAACAAGATCAGTACCTTCCAAAACTTTTTTGAAAATATCGTTTACAACTTGATAATTCCATCTGTCCTCAATATCGCCAATAACAATAGCTTCAGGATTTTCTTCATCAATCAATCCTTCAAAATGATGGATTAAATAATCGCGGCAGTAAACCTGAACTTTTTTATAATTCTTTTTTACGAATGAAAGTGCTGCATCAAAAGCAGTGATTGCAGGAATTGTTAGTTCAATTTTATGGGAATTAAAAAATTCTCTTACTTGCTCGCCGGTTCTCAAAGTAGAATTACTTAGTATGCAAGCGGAAATTTTATTTTCATTAATGAAACCAAAAAACGCTTTTACATCAGTGGCAGGGGAGTTGCCGAGTTTCAGAACACCGTCAAGGTCAATTAGTAATGGTTTGCGATTCATCGAGAAAAAGAAAGGCGGCATAATAGCCGCCAGAAAGTTAAACTTTTGCTTCAGCTAATAAGGGGAATTTCTGTTTTGCTAAATAATAGGCTCCGAACATTACTCCAACAAAAAATAAATCACTCAGCAATGTCTGTTGGAAAAATGGAATTGCTGCGGTATAGCAGGCTGCGAGTCCGGCACCTGTTTTTGCGTAATAGCCTGATGATATCCAAACACCAAAGTTAGTAATTATAAAAAAGCTTACTGATGAGATCACTGATGCAAATAAGATGTTGCCAACTTTCTTCTCTTTTAACATTGTCATTCCAAGCACAACTATCAAAGCAAAGCTTAAATAGACAGCCCACATAGTCTCGTGAAATCCGATAATCAAATCAGTGATAAACATTGCCGCAAGTGGGACTAGAAACGCAGCCCATTTTTTATTGAAATAAGCTCCACCGAATAAAGCCATCGCTGCAATTGGTGCAAAGTTTGGCGGATGGGGAAGTAATCTGACAAATGCCGCAGCAAAAATCATCAATGTGAGTATCCAGAATTTTGGGGTTATTTTGCTCATATTCTAATCCTTTCTAAAAAATTTTTCTAAAATATTTTAAGTTTATAATTGTTCAAAGATAAAGGTAATTTAATTCAAAAGTCAAAAGTAAAAATTCAAAAAAGTTTTATTGGAATATACTTACTCTTAACCTTACTCATACTCTTTCTCTTACTCTAACTTCAGGCTTATTCCGCCGTAAACAGACAATCCGGCAGTGCCGTAGCCATAAATTTCTTCATATTGTTTATCCAGAAGATTTTCAATTCTGCCTTGCAATCTTAAAAATGAAAATACATCATAATGAGCAGCAAGATTAATTAGAAAATAATCCGGCATAATTATTCTCGACGGATAATTTATAAAATCCGGTTCTTCACGTTCACCGACATAAATGAATTCAATATTTGCATTTGTTAATTCATTGAAAGAATAACTAAGAAAAAGTCCGGTTTTATGTTCAGGTCTTCTTACAAGCTGCTTATCATAGTCTGGTGTGTTTTCACTTTTATCTTTTGCGTTTGTGTAAGTGTAGTTCGCTTTAGCTTCAAGACCATCCATCAAAACTGCTTTTGTGAACACCTCAACTCCTTTTGTCTCAGCTTTATTAATGTTGACTGTTTGAAATGTGATTGGATCAAAACCGAACATATCATCAAACTTGTTGAAAAAATAAGTTGCACCGATTGAAAAACCTTCACTCCAGAAAAACTGTTCAACGCCTGCGTCCCAGCCAAGACTCTTTTCAGGATTTAATTCCGTGTTACCATACAAAGGATCGTATAAATAAAACAGTGAAGGAGCTTTGAAACCCGTTCCAAATGTTGCTTTCAGCTTGGTTCCGGTTTGCCAGAACATGTATGCAGGCGCAATACGATATGTAAACGCGTTTCCAAATTGACTGTTGTTATCTAATCTAACTCCAATCGTTCCGAAAAAACTTTCTCCTGCTTTGAATTGATCCTGCAAATAAATTCCGAAGGTATTCACATTAGTTTTCGGAATTATGCTCGCGTAATCAGGTGGATTAAAACTCGAGAAGAGATAATATTCTGATTCCATTTCTTCGGATTCAAAATCAACTCCTGCTGTTATCAAATTATTTTTGAAGAATTGAAAATCATTTTGCCAGTCTGCTTTGTACTTTTTACCGTTGTAATTACTTGTTGAACTATAGAAGCTTGCTGCAGATGAATCGAAAGAATATTCTCTTACATTACTGAAATAGGTTATGCCGAATTTCTGATCCCATTTATTATCAGCCAGATTAAGTTTTCCCTGACCGCGGATAAAAAATTCTTCCTGGTCAAAAACGTAAGTTGGGTCATCCCAGAATTCAGGTGAACCAAATGATTGATCAAAATCTGAATTTGATTTATTATAACGAATAACAAAATCGGTTTTGAAATTGTCAGAGAATTCATAACCCAGAATTGAATTGATATTATCAAGCTGATATTTATCGTTTTCAGTGTTGCCATATTTTTCTGATGCTGCTGAGTAAGCATCACTTTTTATTCTGCTTAATGCAACTGAATAGTTAAACTTATCCAGCTTTCCGAGCGAAGAAAGAGTTCCCTTGAAAGTATTGTAGCTTCCTCCTTCAATGCTGATGCTGGAAACTGGTTTTGCAGTGCCTTGCGCACTGATAATATTGATCACACCAGCAAGTGCATTTGATCCATAAAGTGTACTTTGCGGTCCACGCAGCACTTCAATCCTGCACATGTTTTCAGTTGGCAAACTGAAGAAGTTGTAAAAGTTGGATGGATCACTTGGCAGGTTTACTTCAACACCATCAATCAGCACAAGAGTATGAGAAGAATTTGCACCTCTAATGTAAACATTAGACACCGAAGCTTTTGTCCCTTGCTGCGAAAAGCTCATTCCGTAATCATTCTTCAGAACATCAAAAGTATTAAATGAATTTTTGTTAGAAATTTCCGATGAATCAATAATCGAAATTGAGTTTGCAAGCTCGAGTGTGTTTGAAGATGTTCGTGTCGCAGTAATTACAACATCTGAAAGTTTATAATAACTTGAAGAATCTGTTTTCTGGACAACGCCTGTTTGTCCAAATGCAAATGCTGTTAATAGAAAG
>JACAFA010000290.1 GCA_013388525.1 Ignavibacteriaceae bacterium
AAGAGGCAGTATAATTTTGTGGAAAGTTATCTAAATGATGTGGCAGAGAATGTTTATAGATCATACAAATTTCATCTTGAGCAGAAGGGATTTACTTTTAGCATTATCAAAGATGAAACCATCCCCATTATAAAAATTGATGAAGAAGCAGTCTCAGAAGCAATCGTTAATCTCGTTGATAATGCGGTTAAATACAGCGATAGCAATAAAGAAATAACAATTCGCACAGGGCTGGAAGGTGCTTTTGCTTTCGTTGAAGTTGAGGATAAAGGAATTGGAATTCTTGAGAAAGATCAGAAAAAAGTATTTGAAAAATTTTTCAGAGTTAGTTCAGGAAATATACATAGTGTAAAAGGCTCTGGTTTAGGATTGAGCATTGTAAAGCATATTGTTGATGCACATAACGGTAAGATTGAGTTGAACAGCGAAATCGGTAAAGGAAGTAAGTTTCGTTTATTATTCCCTTTAAATTCATAAACAAGACTGTAATGTCATTCCGGCGATCCGCCAATTAGCGGGGAGTCCGGAATCTGTGACCAAAGAATGTCACTCAGATTCTGGACAAGTCCGTCAGGACCCCGTCCAGACAGGACGAGCCAGAATGACAGCGACAAAAGTTAGTAACTCAGGGCTCCAGTCTTGAGTTTTAATTACAAATTATTTTTTGAGAAAGATAATGGTTAAAATTCTTATCGTCGAAGACGAACCAAATATGCGAATGGGTTTGCGTGACAATCTCGAGTTCGAAGGTTATGAAGTCAGCATAGCTGAAGATGGTGAAAAAGGTTTGAAGATGATCCGTGAAAATCAGTATAACCTTATCATTCTCGACGTGATGATGCCGAAGATGTCTGGCTTTGATGTTTGCAAAACAATCCGGAAAGAAGGTGTGCAAACTCCGGTTATTCTTCTCACCGCAAAAGGCGAAGAGATTGATAAGGTTCTCGGACTCGAATTGGGTGCTGATGATTATGTTACAAAACCTTTCAGCCTGAGAGAATTACTGGCAAGAATAAAAGCTGTTTTGCGGCGTGGTGAAACTTCTATAAACACAAATGCTTCTGAAGCTGCTATTGGAAAACTCACTGTTCACTTTACCGGTTATCAGGCATACGAGGAAGGAATTCCCGTGCAGATGTCTCACAAAGAATTTGAAATACTACATTACCTCTGGAAAAAAAGAAACCAGGTTGTAAGCAGGGATGAGCTGCTTAATAACATTTGGGGTTATGATGAAAACCCTGCAACACGCACAGTTGATAATTTTATTATGAAGTTGAGAAACAGGATTGAAAAAGATCCCAACCACCCGCAAATAATTTTAACTGTCCACGGTATTGGGTATAAGCTGGTGAGGTAGAACAATAAATGATTTTTTTAATTTATGAATTTGTTTAAAATTTATCTCCATTAATAACGTGTTCTAAATTCCTAGAACACTAACCCATTCATTCGCAGCATAGTAATCTCTGAATAACGTAGACAATTCCTTTAACATATTTGCGATTGGAAGTATATTTGCTTGAATTTTTTCAAACATAAACTGCCCGTATTCCCCCTCCAAATTTAGAATTGATAATAACTCATTTGAATCTGACTTTAGCAGTTGACTTGCTGCATTGTTCCATGCCTCCGCGATTTCTAATCCAGTTATTTTCGGAATCTCGTTAGGTTTGAAGTGATCAAAATCCGGATAGTATTTTAATATAATTCCTTCTGTAATTCCAAAAGCTTCTTCCTCAACATAAGAACTACCATCCTGCCAATGTTTACCTTTATATTTACCCTGACAAATTTCGATATAGCCAGTGCCGGAAAGTTTATCTTTACCCTTCCAAACAGTAAAATCCATGCCAACCTTTTGTTCCTGAATTAATTCCTTAATGTTGAATGTTTCAGTTTTATCTTTTGAAATGATGTTGCTACTCCACACAAAAAAGTATTCGTTAAATGAGCAATAAGAAATTATTAGACAAGTCAGACCCATTATTTTTACTAATCGCATTTGTTCCACTTTCATTTTAACAATAGATACTTCTCCAAAAAATAAATAATTTTAACTATCCGCAAAACTGAGTTTAAAGCAATCATTTCATTTCAAGTCCCAAATCCTTCATGACAACTTTTTACAATTCCTTACTTGCTCATGACCCCTGTTGCACTTCAAAAACGTAGTTTTCTGGTGGAAATTAACTCAACTAATAACCAATAAAAAAAGTCCGTCGAGACTCCGTCTCGCCGAGACAAGGAGGAAAATAAAATGACAAATTACAAAACATTCTTAACCACAGTTCTTTTGGCAGCAGTTTTAGCAGGCTCAGGGTATACGCAGTCAAATTCTATAAAAGATATCACTGCTCATAAGTATGCATTAGAAAACCTTATAGCCGGTATTCATTCAGAAAATGATGGAGTAAGAAGAAATTCAATATACTTCGCTGGTTATTATAAAATAGTTGAAACAGAAGATGCACTTATAGCTCAGCTCAAAGAAGAAAACGATCCGAGCACTAGAATACTGATAGCTCTTGTTCTTTACGAATTGGGCAGCGAAGAAGGATTACTCGAAGTAAAAGATCTTTCGCTGAA
>JACAFA010000343.1 GCA_013388525.1 Ignavibacteriaceae bacterium
ATTTCTATCTCATCTTCTCCATTTATATTAAAAGTATGCCACCAGGACGGATCAAAATGAACTACAAGAGGCGGTGCACCGACACTTCTTATAAGCGAGTCAACTATATGGATTGGTGTATATGCATCAATTGTATAAGGTTCATTAGTTCCTAACCAATATTTTATGTTATGCCAGTCAGAGAAGCCTTGTGCATAGGTTTTTAATTTATAGGCTACAGAATCAGGATTATCTATAAATTCGTGCCACCCATTATTATCATATACATCAACATAGTCTATGTATAGAGTGCAAAGTGTATCTTCTCTTAACCAGTCTACACAGAATTGTATTCCCGTATATTCTTCCCAGTCAATGTACCTTGGGTATTCATCAGGTTGGGGACCTACCATATTATCAATTTTTTCCGGTAAAATAAATTGTGGAGGATACTTGTACCAATCATGCGGATCATTAAATTTTATCATTGTAAACTTACCGTTTTCATCAAAATCCACTACCTTTAATGTTCTTTGCATAAAAACTGTATCTATATGTTCCCTGCTGGTTGGTGAATTTTCTTTTACATATCTGTAAACTACTTTTATTATACAAACATCTTCACTATCGGCAACGCTGTATGTATTGGAAAGTGCCATATTAAACCGTGGTATGTACATAACATTTTTTTGATTAGCCTGGTCATAATGCCAACGCTTATATCGTGTTTCCTGCCGGTAATGCGGTCCGTACATCAATGAACAAGTAGGTGCCCTCAATCCTCTTGTTGACCAGCATAATACAGTGTCTTGCCAATAAGCAGGCTGCCCCACTTGATGTTTAAATCCAACTCTATTCGACTCAACATTTTTCTCTGCCTCCCATTTTGAGTAGTAACCTGTTGTGTAATGATATATGTATTCCATCTTACTAAATGCATTGACTGCAAGCAGATCATAATTCTTGAGGAGATTCTTTGTAGTATTATCAGCACGCTGCCAGATTGTATTGAATCCTGTGGCTTTAAAAGAATTGAACAGGTCAGGATTTGATATTAAAGTATCAGCAACAGGAGTCGCAATTGGAAATTCTTCCGGCGGTGTTTGTTCCTGTGCTGTTGCTGTTGCAATAAATAGCAACAACGCAATTATTATCCAGCCTCTCGGATAATATAAGTAATACAGATATTGAGTTTTTTGTTTCATAAGTCCTCCATTGATTGGCCTATCCCTAACCCTTCCCTACTTGTCCGGCGAAGTTCTTAACGTAGCCGGAAGGGAAGGAAATAAGAACCAGGAGGTGTTGAAATTATGTTATTTAGTTTTCTTCACTCCTTTCAGTCACTCTGAACGAAGTGAAGAGTCTATTAAGCTTTCTCTATTCCTTCGCTCAGATC